>RFKA01000075.1 GCA_003694385.1 Candidatus Woesearchaeota archaeon
CTTCTATTCCAAGTACTTCCCCTGCATCAAAGAGTTTTTCTGTTATCTCTTCATCTTCTTGGGAAGGTGTTGGATCTCCTGAAGGGTGGCTATGTACTAAGATTATAGAGTTAGCACTTTCCTTGATAGCCGACTTAAAAACCTCCCGAGGATGTATCAATGATGCATTTAATGTTCCTATTGAAACCCTCTCTTCTTTTATTATTCTGTTCTTGGAGTCAAGATGTAGCACCATAAAAATCTCTTTTGTTAATCCTGCCAGCTTTGGAGCAGCATATTCATAAACATCTTTTGCTGATTTTATTGGTTTGCCGTTCTTTTTTGCAATGTTATGCCTTTTATTAAACTCAAATAAAGCAAGGATCTGGCACGCTTTGGCCTTGCCAATCCCTTTAATCTCCTGTAATTCTTTAAGAGAACAAGATGAGAGTTTATCCATGCCATATCTAGAAATAAGTCTATTGCACATATCAATAACATTCTCTGTCTTATTTCCTGTTTTTAGGATTACTGCAAGAAGTTCAGCATCAGATAAAGAGTCAACACCGTGCCTTTCCAACCTCTCTCTGGGCCGATTCTCCTCAGATATGTCCTTTATACGCATTTATAAAGCATCTTAAATAAAAATAAAATAAATTCTACTGTAACAAAGATAAAATTCTTACGAAAGAATCGAAAAAACAGCCTATTCTGAACATCCGCTATTGAACATCCATTAATTGAACGGTACGCGCTCAGAGGTGCTTTGTGCAGTTGAAGACGCGCACCGTGTCGCGCGGTCCTTCGATATCGATGACGGTGACGCTCGCGTTCTTCAGGTTGGGGAGTTTTTGATGGCCGGTCATGGCGCGGATGAGTGCTTTGCAGAAACCGTTATGGCTCACGACGAGGACGTGGTCGCGCTCGTACTTGTGGAGCTTCTTGAGGAATTCGTGGGCGCGCCGCTGCACATCCTCCTTCGTTTCGCCGAAGCGCGGCTCGCCTGATGGCGCACGCAGCCGTCCGTTGTATTCTCCCCAGTCCCGTTCGCGGAGTAGGGGGGTGAGGGTCAGGGGAGCGTCGTGGTGGACGGCAATCGTGAAGGCGGTGTGCTTTGCGCGACCGAGGTCACTTGAGTAGATCGCGCAGAACTGCTCGTTCTTCAAGCGCGCGGCGAGCCGCCGTACTTGCTCTCTTCCTCGCTTGCTGAGCGTGCCGTGCGTGTGCCCCTGTATGATGCCCTTCAGGTTCTCCTCGGTCTCACCGTGGCGCACAATCGTGAGTCGCATACCGTATCTTCAGCAGAGGGGATTTATAAAAATACTCACCGCTTGTACTCGGGGAGCCCTGCTGCACGACGGATGCGGTTCTCCACTTGCAGCTGGTAGCGCTCGTCATAGTTCAGGCCGATATCCACGTTCTCGATCGTGTTGAGCGCAACGGTACCGTCTTCGAGGCAGGTGAGGTCGCGCGGGCTGAACGTGAACTTGTAGACGCAGTTCTTCCACATCGCTTCCAAAAGTTTGTCGACGGCTGGCGCATACACTTTCCTTGCAGCAGCATCAAGGTCCGCGAGTGTCGGCCCGGTAAGCCGCTCGACGAGGAGCGCCAACCCATCCTCTCCCTTGTGCGCCCAAGGGATGACACGAGCGCGGGGAGCGCGGATGCCAAGCTGTTCGAGGAGGTCGAGCGTCTCGTACTCGTCGAGTGCACGCTCCGCATCATGGTAGCGTTTCAGGACCACATCGCCGAGAAAGAAGTAATCAACACCTTCTGCAGTGTGGTCAGGAGTTGCCATCGCCGCTATCGACTGGAGCATCGCAATGTAACGATCGCCCATAGAGCGAGAAGTGGTGGGGAGGTATAAAAATCCATAATATTCAAAAAGGCAGGTCGGAGGAGGCGGTCGGAGGCGCGTATGAAGGAAATCCTTGATAAGTATGCAGATGTGCTCGTTAATTTCGCGCTGAATAACTGTACGGGCGTGCGGCCGGGAGAGGTCGTCCTCCTGCAGGTGCCCGAGTGCGCGAAGCCGCTCCTCGTCAGCCTCCGCCGCGCAGTGCTCAAGGCGGGGGCCCACCCACTCGTCCAGTTTCTTCCCGACGACTTCACGAGGGAATTCTTCGAACTCGCGAATGACGCGCAGCTCGATTTCTTCCCGGGGAAGTACCTCAAGGGCCGCGTCGAGCAGGTGGATCACAGCGTTGCCATCGTTGCTGAGACGAACAAGCACGAGCTCGACGGCATCCCGCCCGAGAAGCTCATGCGCCGCCAGAAAGCCCTCAAGCCTTACCTTGACTGGCGCGATGAGAAAGAGACTGCGGGGAACTACACGTGGACGCTCGGAATTTATGGTACGGAAGCGATGGCGCGAGAGGTCGGCCTGAGCCTCGATGCCTACTGGGAGCAGATTATTCAAGCGTGCTACCTCGACGAGGACGACCCCGTCAAGAAATGGAGAGAGCTCACGAAAGAAATCGAGCGCGTGAAGCACGCGCTGGACGAGCTACGGATAGAGAAGTTACACGTGGAAGCGCCGGACACCGACCTGTGGGTGCAGCTCGGGCCCAAGAGGAAGTGGCTTGGGGGCTCTGGGCGGAACATTCCGAGCTTCGAGGTCTTCATTAGTCCTGACTGGCGCGGCACGGAAGGCCACATCCAGTTCACCGAGCCGCTCTACGCGTACGGGCAGCGCATCGAGCGCGTCTTCCTGCGCTTCGAGAAAGGACTCGTTGTTGAAGCGCGCGCAGAGAAAGGCGAGGCAATGCTTAAGGAGATGCTCAAGGCTGAGAACGCCAACAAAGTTGGTGAGTTCTCGCTCACCGACGCGCGCTTGTCACGCATCACGAAGTTCATGGGCGAGACCTTGTACGATGAGAACGTCGGCGGCCCGCAAGGGAACACGCACCTCGCCGTCGGGAAAGCCTACAAGGATAGTTACGCGGGGGACCCCGCGCAGTTGACGGATGAAGACTGGGCCGCGATGGGCTTCAATGAGAGCGTCGTCCACACAGACATCGTCGCGACGAGCCCGCGCACCGTCACGGCGATACTCCCTGATGGGAGCGAGCAGGTCATCTATGCAAATGGGCGGTTCACCGTCTAGCCTCGGCATTCCGGAAACGCATTCCGGAAACATTAAGTAGCACTGGAACTCCCCTCACTTATGCGCCGCGTCACTACGCTCATCCTCTCCTCGCTGCTGCTCTTGTTCCTCAGTGCGGGACTCATCACCGACTACTGGTGGTTCTCGGCTCTCGGGCATGAAACGCTCTTCCTCACGGGCTTCACGAGCCGCATCAAGCTCTTCCTCATGAGCGCGGGGCTCGTCTTCGGCACACTCCTCATCAACCTCGCCATCGCGCAGCGCACAAAGAAGAGCAAGTTCTTCCCTCTCTTCGTGACGCTCTCGCTGCTCTCGGCGCTCATCGCTGGATTCTTTGTTTCTGGGCGCTGGCTCGACGTGCTCGCGTACCAGCACGCCACCCCCTTCGGCCTCGCAGACCCCATCTTCGCGAAAGACGCGTCCTTCTATGTCTTCACTCTCCCCGTACTCCACCTGCTCTGGGGCCTCCTCTTCGCGACGGGCGCGCTCACACTGGTCTTCATCAGCCTTCACTACGTGCTGAGCCTCCCCAAGCGGCCAGTAATCGATATCAATGGTATCCCTCAGGTTCCGAGCTTTATGCAGTTGTGGTCGCGGCTCAGAGGGAAGACGCACCTCGTGCTCGTCGTGAGTGCATTATTCCTCCTCCTCGCGTGGCGCCACTACCTCGCGCGCTACGCCATCATGTATAGTAAGAGTGGAATCGTCGTTGGTGCGGGGTACACTGACGTCCACGTCTATCTCCCCGCGATGACGCTCCTCGTCATTGTCGCGGCGCTCATGGCCGTAGTGTTCCTCGTCTGGCTCCACTACGAGCGGCGCCTCCGGAAACGGCACGTCGTTGCGA
>RFKA01000076.1 GCA_003694385.1 Candidatus Woesearchaeota archaeon
TGGCTACGGCGCGAAGTACAAAGACCCCCACATTATCATCAATGACTTCGCCGTGCATTGGGAGAAGATGGGCGCGCAGTTCAAGCGAGCGCTGCGGCGGGGCACACGGCGAGTTCGAGAACGCTTTGGAGGCATGGAAGATGGCGCCTCAACGGAGAGCGCAGCCAACTCAACCATGAAAGCGCAACTTGCGGTGCATGGTGCGCGCGTCAAGAAAGGAGTGAAAAAGTTTCTGAAATCCCTAAAGAAATAAGCCCAGCATCTTTAAGAACGAGCCTCTTTCCCCTCATCTCGTGCGCTATTTCCCCTATGATGAGATTCGCCCAGAGCAAGACCGGCTCATCGCTGCCGTCACGAGCACGCTGAAGACGAAGCAGAGCCTCGTCGTGCACGCACCGACAGGCCTCGGGAAGACTGCCGCGACGCTCGCCCCGGCTATTGCACACGCGCTTGAGCACGACACGATCGTCTTCTTCCTTACGGGGAGGCACACGCAGCACGCTATCGCGCTTGAAACCATCAAGGCGATACGGGCGAAGCACGCCGTGGACATCCCCGTCATTGACCTCATTGGAAAGCAGCACTTCTGCCTTCAGCCTCTCACCACGCGTTTGCAGAGCAGGGAGTTCATCGAGTATTGCCGCGCGATGAAGCAGGACCGGCAGTGCGAGTTCTTCGAACGGCTCAAGAAAGGGGATGAGGTTAGTGCAGTGGCGCGCACACTCGTCAAGGAGCTCGCCGCCAAGGGGCCGCTGACAACGCAGGAAGTGAAGCTGGCGAGTGAGCAGGCGCGGCTCTGCCCGTACGAAATCGCGCTCCTGTTGGCGAAGCAGGCGAAAGTCATCATTACTGACTACCAGTACTTGTTCAATCCACACATACGCGAGGCGTTCCTGGGCAAGCTTGGGCGCTCGCTCGAGGACTGTATTCTCATCGTTGATGAGGCTCACAATCTCCCCGAGCGCGTGAAAGACCTAGGCTCTGCGCGGCTCTCCTCGGTACTCATTGGCCGAGCAGTCGCGGAGGCGACGAAGTATCACCATGAGGAGCTCGCGAGCAAGCTCGCCGCGCTCGGCGAAGAGCTCGGGAAGCTCGGCCTCTTTACTGATGACCGCGGATTGCCCATTGATGGGGATGCTGAGAAGTACGTGCTGCGCGAGGAGTGGCTCGCGCGCGTCGCGCGCGTCGCCCCCGTGGACGAGCTCATCGCGTGGTGTGCGCGCGCAGGAGACAGCATTCGTGAAGAACAGCGAAGCAGTGCTGTCGGGCGTATCGGCGAATTCCTCGAGGCTTGGCGTGGAGAGGACCAAGGCTATACGCGCATCCTCTCGCGCGAGCGTGGTCGTGATGCACCCGTACTCACCCTGAGTTATCGTTGCCTCGATGCGAGTGTTATCACTCATCACGTCTTCAATGAGTGCCACAGCGCTGTCCTCATGAGCGGAACGCTCACCCCGCCAAAGATGTACGCGTCACTCTTAGGGGTTGAGGAGCCGAACCTCCTCGTCCTCGAGAGCCCCTTTCCGCCAGAGAACCGCCTCAATATCATCATCCCGAAGACGAGCACGAAGTTCACGCAGCGGAGCGACGCGATGTGGCGTGAGATCGCGGGCATCCTCAGGAAAATCGTGCTCGCCGTCCCCGGCAATGTCGCGGTGTTCTTCCCGAGCTACGCAATCCTCGAGCAAGTCCAGCAACACCTCGACCAGGGCCTCCCCAAGACGGTGCTGGCCGAGCAGCGCGGCATGACGCGTGACGAGAAAGAAGCATTCCTCAATAAGTTTCGCGCTTACGCGCGCACCGGCGCGGTGCTCTTCGCCGTCATCACTGGGAACTATGGTGAGGGAGTTGACCTCCCCGGTGATGAGCTGAAGGGAGTGGTCGTTGTCGGCCTGCCGCTCTCGAAGCCCGACCTCGAGACGCAGGCGCTCATCAAGTACTTCGATGAGAAATTCCGGAAGGGCTGGGAGTATGGCTACACGATTCCCGCGTTCAACAAGACATTGCAGAGTGCTGGCCGCTGTATCCGCTCAAGCACGGATAAGGGGGTGGTTGTGTTCCTTGACGAGCGCTATGAATGGCCGCGCTACTACAAGCTCTTCCCCAAGGAGTGGCGTATGAAGAGCACCTTGCTCTTTGAGAATATGATTAAGGATTTTTTTCGCCAGTGAACCCTGTCGAGTTCTTACTCGCCTCTTGTTTCTGCAAGGTGCTTGCGTTTCAGGACAAGAGCCCAGAGACAAAAATCACTTAGTCTACTAAGTAAAATAAGTCTATATGGAAAGTAATTTTTATTTAAATTTCAGTATACAAAAACGTATACAAAACGAAATATTTATATACTGATTTTCTTCTTATGCTTATTGCTATGGTCATCCTTTTCGACCAATACAATATTCCCGAGAGCGTCTTTGACGTCATCTTCGCGACGAAACAGCAAGTCATCGTCGCAGCGATGCTCATCGAGGAGCTCAAGCACAAAGATGGCGAGATGGGCAAGACCGAGATGAGCCTCTTCGCAACACGCCTCCATAATGGCGTCAAGCTCACGAGCACGAAACCCGGCCCGAAGAAAGAAACGACGATCAGCTACAACAAGCGGCAGTTCTATGACCGCATCCTCACGCCGATGAAGACGATGGGGCTCATCGACTATGACTTATACAAGAAAACCTACAAGCTTAGCGAGAAGTTCAACAAGAACATGATGAAGATAGGGCTCATGTGGTTGCAAGAGCTCAGGAGGCCACCAAAGGATTTCACGTTTACATAGCGCTCAACGCTCCCGGATGCACGATTCTGGCAATCCACCCAACCCTCCACCTGCCTTTCCGTCCGGGAGCACACTCCTCACATCACAAGAACTCGCCCTCCCCCCACGGGGGAGGGCTTCTCTCACCCA
>RFKA01000077.1 GCA_003694385.1 Candidatus Woesearchaeota archaeon
ATCTCGGGATTCCTTGATGATTTGCTCTCGCTTCTCATCGAGTGCATCCATCAGGTCCTTAATCTCTTCGAATGTCGCTTCATCAAGCATATGGAGAGCGAGTGCCTGCTAACTTAAAAAGATTGATGCAAGCAAATGTCTGCCCGTCAGGAGAACAAGAGGAAATACGCGGCGAGTCCTTGAAAAGAGGTTTCAGGAAGAGTAAGAGGCGGAAGAAGATGCCATCGAGGAGGAAAATACGCCACGAGGGGAAAGATTTATAAAGTTCTATGCTGGATTAGCGGCCATGAGCGTATTCCAAAATGTCCTGGTCTTCTTCAACGAGATAGGGATGTATGAAGTAGTCCTACCATTCCTGCTGATTTTCACTATCGTCTACGCGCTGCTCGACAAGACGCGCGTGCTCGGCGTCGAACGCATCGGCGACAAGGAGTTCCCGAAGCGGAACATCAACTCAATGGTCGCGTTCGTCGTTGGGTTCATCATCGTCGCCTCGACGCAGCTCGTCGCGATAATCAGCGATATTATTGCGAATACCGTGATGCTCTTGCTGCTCATCGTGTTATTCATGCTCCTCGCTGGCACGATGCAGCGCGACGACGGCCAAGGGTTCCAAGTGGAGGGCTGGTACAAGAACGCGTTCATGGTCATCATGTTCGTCGGTATCATCCTCATCTTCCTCAACGCCTTCGGCTGGCTCCAAGCACTGTGGTTCTGGCTCCTCGGGAGTTGGAACAGCCAGTTCCTCGGCGTCATTATCATGCTCCTCATCTTTGCAGGCGTCATCTGGTGGATAACAAGTGATCCTGCCAGAAAAGCTGCACGAGGAGAAAAATAGATAAAACTTTTAAAGCGAAAATACGGAAACTGAGTCCAAGAGAAAAGCATAGGAGGCTGATGCTGCATGGTACGTGAATCGTTTTACCCGCTGGCCGATTGGGGCCTGTTCGACATTGTTCTGCCGTTCGTCCTGGTCTTCGCGATTGTTTACGCGGTACTCCAACGGACAAAAGTTCTTGGGAAGAACAGCAAGAACTATAATACCATCGTCGCTCTCGTCATGGGCTTCGCGGTGGTTGTTCCCCACGTCCTCGCCGGGACGCCTGACCCCGCCGACAGGGCGCTCGCAAATGGCTTCGTCGATCTCGTCGAAGTCATTAACCTCGCGTTGCCGCAGGTAAGCGTGCTCTTAATCGCGATTCTGATGGTCTTGCTGATTTTCGGCATCTGGGGCAAGGAGGTCAAGCTCGGCGACAGCAGTCTCAGTGGCATCATTGCTTTCGTGAGCTTCCTCGCGGTTGTCGTCATCTTCGGTAACGCGGCTGGCTGGTGGTACCTCCCCCAATGGATAACGCTTGGATGGCTGACGCCGGAGACACAAGCGCTCGTCATCACCATCCTCGTCTTCGCTATCATCATCTGGTTCGTGACGAGGGAGCCGAAGCCGGACAAGAGTAAGGGTGGTGAGCGGAGCAGTCGCTTCGGGAAGTTCTTCGGGAGCGTCCTCGACGACATCAACGAGTAAAAACCTTTTTCCGCAACCTTTTTATTCTCTTCTTCTTAAATCCCCTCCATGGCTAGCTTCCTCGATATTTCACTCTTAGGAGGCATTCATGCTATCTTCTTGTGGCTGCTCGTCTACGTGGTCGTCTGGGGGCTCTTGACGATGATTAAGCCTTTCGGGAGTAAATCCCCGACGGGCCCCTACGCACTCATCGCCCTCGTTGCAGCCACGCTCGCAGTCACGAGTACGACGCTCAAGACGCTCGTCGAGTTCATGACGCCGTGGTTTGTCTTCCTCATCCTCTTGCTGTTCTTCATCATGTTCATACTGCGCATGTTCGGGCTCGGCGATAAAGACATGACGGCGATCATCAAGGAGGGCGCGGTGTACTCGTCACTGATTGTCGTCATCATTATCATCACGCTCTTCGCCCTCGGAGAGGCTTTTGGGCAACGGAGTCTCGAGGCGACCATCGAGCGACAACAAGCGGTGAGTGGACCAAGTAATGACCTTCCTGTCATCGGACCAGAGAGCACGGGGGGTGGAGCTTCAGCTCCCGGAGGTTACAGCGACCATGCGGGCAACCCGAGTGGGTACGGCCCCCCGTCTAGCAGGCCGCGGCCAGGGGAAGTTGGGGCGACGAACACAGGAGATTTCAGCCTGAATTTCATCAATACGCTTTTCCACCCGAAAATCCTCGGCATCATCGCGATGATTCTCATCGCGGTCATCACCGTGTGGCTCCTGGGGCGCCCAGAAATCATGAATTAGGCATCTTTGGTGCGGGGTTTGGTGCTGAGCGCTTCGGCGTGGCTCCTTTCAAGCGAGCAGTGATGCGTGAGAGTTCGCCAATGTTTTCCGTGAAGGCGGGAAGCACTTTCGAGAACACCTTCTCCATCGCCTGGACTTCGGAGCCGACTTCAACGATGTGCTTGTCGTACTCGCCAATCTTGCCGATGACTGCCTGGTGCAACTGGTCAAACTGCCCTTTGAGGTCATTAAGGCGTTGCTCGATTCGCTCGATATGCGCAGTCATCGCTTCCTTCCACGCGACAATCTTATTGACATCCTTGACGAGCTCATTCCATTTCTCATCGATAATTGCCTCGATGAGTTCCTCGTTCGAGCTGCCGCCGACGTCCCCCACAGGCATTCCGGGTGCACTCCCGTAAGCCGGGGGCGGGGGCATCATTCCTCCTTGATACGCTGCCATAGTTGCTTTCCCTTTCTCCTCGTTTTAAATCTACCGCTGCTTAGCGCTGTCGTTTCGCCTCATCGATGAGGCGCTGCGCCTCGCTGCGCGTGACGAAGTCAAGCGGCTGCCAAAAATCCATATAGCGTTCGAGAACGGCGAATTCCGGTCGTTTCACCACCGTGGAGAGTTCTCCCGCTATCGCATCCAGCTGCTCCTTCACCTCGTCTACATTGTGCGCGAGTTCGGTGAGGTGCTGGAGGAAGGCTTTGATATCTGCCCGCGTCTCATTCTCGTAGGCTATCAGCCCCTGCTCGGTGACTTGCGTTTTTCGACGGAGGTTTGCCACCCATCCTTCAAGGACGCTGAGCCTGCTCGCGACGCTCGTCACCGCCTCCTGGAGTTCCTTCAGGCTCGGGCCGTGGTGAGAGGGTTGCATGCTCGGTTGCTGAGGGATGCCGTCTGCCATCGTCACAATATTTATAAGCTTCTTGGGTCGTGGTGTAGGGGAAAGGTGGTGAGGGCGATTCTTAAGTCTTTGTCACCCCTGAAGAGAGGAGAGTGATGGAGAAACAACCCTTCGAAGCGGAGGTTGTTCGCGAGGGAGATGAGACGACACTCAGGGTTGATTGTGAGAGCGTTGCGCGGGTTCCATCGATTGAAGATGACGCGCTCTACATGACGAAAGCGATTGAGCTGCTCATTGCGAACCCCGACGTGACGAAACTGGTCTTCGTGCAGCGCAGAGACTACGAGTATGAGTACGAGCAAGTACGCCTGCTCAAAGAGATTGCGATGTTGTACAACCGCATCATCAGGCGGTCAAACGAGTTCAACCACACGGCGCTCGCCCAGATGGGGGCGTCCATCGACGTCAACAGAGCATATAATGAGCTTCACGACGTGATATTCAATAAGCTCAAGAGCGACCCTGTCGCGGCCTACCTCCATCTCAAGCGGGCGGTTCGCCGCGAACGCATCGTGCTCGACCGGAGCACGAGCCCTGAGGAGGAGCACGGGCAGCGACGCTACGTGCGCCTCCTCGAACTCCTCGTCGAGCCACTCGAGAAAACCTCATTGATACAGCAGCTACAAGCACATCTCGCGGGCTACAAAGAGGGTGATAGGAGCGTCTATCGCCTCCTCTTCTCTCCCGCCATCAAGCCCGACTTCATGTTCACCCGGCTCATGGCGACCTACCCTCGTGGCGCACAGGAGGTGGCGAACAAGACGATTGGGAACAGTGAGGTCGTCGTCTTCGAACTGGAAAATGACATCCAGTACCTCTACCACGTCACGCCACCAGAGTTCAAGCTCGACGAGGCGAAGTACGAGCTGCTTGATGCTGCGCGGCGCATCCTCAGCGAGCACACCCCAACGCAGAAGGAATTCATTAACCCGGAGCGCATGCGGGAGGTCTTCGCGAACATCGGTCACGACTTGCTCCTGGAGCTCGCGACGCATAGGAAGATTCAGCTCTCAGATGACGAGATTGAGACGCTCACAGCAATCCTCATTCGGTACACCGTTGGCTTCGGCCTGATTGAGGTGCTCCTCGAAGACCCGGACATCCAGGACATCACGGTGAATTCACCGCCCGGCAACATCCCCATCTTCTTGACGCATGCGAAGTACGGCGAGTGCAAAACGAATATTCTCCCAACCGTGAGCGACGTGGAGAGCTGGGCGAGCAAGTTGCGCATCATGAGTGGTCGGCCACTCGACGAAGCAGACCCCATCCTCGACACGGAGATCGAGATTCCGGGCGTAGCGAAAGCGCGTGTCGGCGTCATCGCACCCCCCCTCGACCCGTTCGGCATTGCGTACGCGTTCCGCCGCCACAGAGACAAGCCGTGGACGCTGCCGCTCTTCATTAAGAACCGTATGGTGAACGCGCTCGCCGCAGGCCTCATCAGCTTCCTCGTCGATGGGAACCGCACGATGCTCGTCGCGGGGACGCGGAGTGCGGGGAAGTCAAGCTTGCTCGGCAGCCTGCTCGTCGAGATCATGCGGAAGTACCGCATCCTCACAATAGAGGACACGCTCGAGCTCCCGACCGAGGCGTTACGCAACCTCGGGTATAACATCCAGCCGATGAAAGTGGCGGGGGCCCTCGCGCGGGGGAGTAGCGAAGTCCCCGCTGACGAGGGTATTCGGACGACGCTGCGGCTCGGCGATAGCGCACTCATCGTTGGCGAGGTTCGCTCAAAAGAGGCGCGCGCACTCTACGAAGCAATGCGTGTTGGGGCGCTCGCAAACGTCGTTGCGGGGACAATTCACGGCGACTCTCCTTACGGCGTCTTTGATCGTGTCGTGAACGACCTTGAAGTGCCGCGCACGAGCTTCAAAGCAACAGACATCATTATTGTCGCGAACCCCATCAAGAGCGCGGACGGCTTGCACAAGTGGCGCCGCGTCACGCAAATCACTGAGGTGCGGAAGCTCTGGGATGACGACCCGTTGCGCGAGCACGGCTTCGTCGATCTCATGCGGTACGATGCGGAGAAGGACGAGCTCGTCCCGACGGACGCGCTCATCAACGGTGATAGTGACATCCTCAAGAGCATCGCCGGGCAAGTGAAAGAGTGGGCGGGAGACTGGGATGCTGTGTGGGAGAACGTGCTGCTGAGGGCTGAGCTCAAAGAACATCTCGTAAAGCGAGCAGAAGAAACGCGAGACGATGACCTCCTCGAAGCCCCCTTCGTCATCCAATGCAATGACCAGTTTCATCGTATTAGCGACCGCATCAAGGAGAAATACGGGCGCCTCGACAGCAAACGCATCGCGTTCGAGTGGAAAGAGTGGGTTGAGCAGCAAATCAGGAAGCGGAAAGCGAGAGGGTAGCGGATGGCTGACATCTATGAGCAGTTGCGTCGCAAGTACATGGAGAAACTCCGCGAGAGCCTCGATGAGCCGGCGAACGCCGTGCCTCGGACTGCCGCGTATGATAAATTCCGTGAGCAGTACCTCCCACGGCCTCTCTCGTGGTATGAGAAACTCTGTCGCTTTTCGTCCTCTCTCATCCCTATCGCGCCCGACAAGAAGAAAGCCGAGCGCATGCGTGAGGCTATTGAGTCAACGCACTTACAGGTGACGCCTGAGGGCGTGATGGCGTTCAGTTTCGTCATTCCCATCCTGTTCATTATCGCGAGCGCCCTCGTGTTCTTCGTGCTCCCCATCATGCTCGGCGGGACGCCAAACACGTTCGTCATGGCATACTGCTTCATCGGCGGAGCGCTCGCAATCCTCCCCCTGGGGAACATTCCCTTCTATGTCGCGCAGAACTGGCGCATGTACGCTTCAAATCAGATGGTGCTCTGCACGTTCTATATTGTCACCTATATGCGCCACACTTCAAACCTCGAACTCGCGATTGACTTTGCTGCCGAGCACCTCTCGCGGCCCATGAACCTCGACATGAAGAAGATTCTCTGGAATGTCGAGACAGAGAAGTTTGATTCGCTGAAGGAGAGCCTTGAAGATTACCTCGAGCGCTGGCGTGAAACAAACGGTGAGTTCGTCGAGGCGATGCACCTCATCGAGGGCTCGCTCGTTGAGACGACTGAGGACCGTCGACTCCAGACGCTGGAGAAAGCACTCACGGTCATCCTGGATGAGACGTACGAGAAGATGCTCCACTACGCACATGACTTGAAAGGGCCGCTCACAACCTTGCACATGCTCGGCATCATCTTGCCCATCCTCGGCCTCGTCATCCTCCCACTCATGGTTTCCTTCATGAAGTCGGTGCGGTGGTATCACATTGCCATCATGTACAACGTGACGCTGCCCATCCTCGTCTACCTCATCGGGCAAGGAGTGCTCTCGAAACGCCCGACAGGCTATGGCGCAGTCAACCAGGATGAAGAAGCAATCGCTGCCGCCGCACGGCGGGCAGGCATTAAGCTGAAGAAGCGTATTTTCAGCCCGCTCTTCATCGGTGTTTCCGTCGCACTTATCTTCCTGTTGCTCGGGAGCGTCCCCCTGCTCATCAACGCGGCCACGAAGGACCCGCTCACTGGCGAGCCGACGTGGGACCTCATTCATACCGGTAATAGGCGGCGTGATACAGCGCCCGGCTGCATCCTTAAGTTCTGCCCTGTCGACCCGACCGATAAGAAGCAAGTGCAGGGCGCGCTCTACCGCTTCAATGAGTACCGAGAGATAACCATCAATGAGGATACGGGTGAGACGATCGTCGTCGGGCCGTTCGGGCTCATCGCGACGCTCATCAGCTTGTTCATCCCGCTTGGTATCGGCTTGGGCTTGGGATTGTACTTCCGTGCCCGGTCGGGGCAGGTGGTGAAGCTACGTAAGAAGGCAGCCGCGCTCGAGACTGAGTTCGCCTCGGCGCTCTTCCAGCTCGGGAACAGGCTCGCCGATGGTTTACCACTCGAAATCGCTTTCTCGCGCGTCGCGAACGTGATGCGCGGCACGCTCTCAGGGGATTTTTTCGCGATGGTGAGCACGAATATTTCAAA
>RFKA01000078.1 GCA_003694385.1 Candidatus Woesearchaeota archaeon
CTTGTTGGATCCTCGTTGTTGCATTAGTAGTCGAGGCCGCGCACACCATAGATGCCCTTGTCGAACGGGTGCTTGATCTTCTTCATCTCTGTCACGAGGTCACAGCGCTTCTTCAGTCGCGCCGGTACGTGCTTCCCCGTGATGATGACGTGGACGCCCTGCTCGTCAGCCTCGTCGAGGAGTTGTTCGACGTCCTCGTAGGGGATGAGGCCGAACTGGAGCGCGTAGTTCAGCTCATCAAGCACGAGTAAGAAAGGCTTCTCTGCGAGGAAGCTCTGTGCTTTCTTCAATCCTCGCTTTGCCTTCTCGATGTCGGTGAGGTCGCGCTCGTGCACCTTGCCGAATCGGAGTTGCTCTTGCGCCTCGTCGAGCGAGGCCTTGTTCACACCCTCGACATAGATGAAATCCTTGTCACCGCTCTGGAAGAAATCAATGTCGAACTCCTCGAGCCGCTTAATCTTCCTGAGGAACTGCGTCTCGCTCGTGTTCCAGTGCTTCATGAAGAACACCGCGCGCACTTTTTTGCCGGCGCCGAGTGCGCGCAGTATCGTCCCGAGCGCACTGCTCGTCTTCCCTTTCGTCTCCCCACAGAAATTGTAAATCACGCCAACACCGCGCGTAGACGAATGCATCGTCCTAATAAAGCTAACGTTTGTTCTCATTCATAAGCATTAAGAACCCCTCGCGGGCTCCTTGCGGCTATGCGACGCGCCATGCTGCTGGGGTTCCTCTTGTTGTTCCTCGGTGGGCTCTTCTTCATCAACTGGTACGTGCTGAGCAGGGCGGCGCTCTTCTTCGGCGGCGCTCCCACCTGGCTCGCGTGGTTCACGCTCGGCATGACCTACCTGTACTTCTTCGCGAGCTTTCTCGAGCAGCGCTTCGGAACTCGCGTGACGAGCAGGCTCTACACGGCTGCTGCTGTATGGCTCGGGGCCGTCTGGGTGCTCCTTCCGTTCTTGCTCGCCGCGGAGCTCTTGTTGCTCATTCCCGCCGTTCGTGCTGCGGGCCTCGCCGCGTACAGCGTCGCGTTTTTCCTCGGGCTCTGGTTTGTCGTGTACGCGTACACGAACGGGAACCGCTTCGAGACGAGACACTACACGATTGGGCATGCGCGGGCGAACCCCGTGCGCATCGTGCACCTCAGCGACCTGCACATCGGCCCTGCGCACCGTCGCGGATACCTTGCGCGCGTCGTGAGGGCGGTGAACCAAGCCAAGCCAGACCTTGTCTGTATCACGGGCGACCTCATCGACCAGCCGGGGAAGCTCACGCCGGAACTCCTCACTCCCCTCAGGCAGTTGAGAGCGCCAGTCTACTACACGCTCGGCAACCACGAACACTATGTAGGCGTCAGGACAATCAAGGAGCTCATCAAGCACTCGCCACTGCAGCTCCTCGAAGACGCAGTGGCCATCCACGACGGCATCACCATCATCGGCCTCACGGACAGCGAGGACCGAAATAAAGTTTCTCGGGCACTCCCGCCACTCGCGAGGAAAGCGAAGAATACGTTCACCCTGCTCCTCTACCACCGGCCTGACGGTCTGGCTGCTGCGGCAGAACACGGCGTCGACCTCATGCTCTCCGGGCACACGCACGCGGGCCAACTCTGGCCTTTCTCTCTCTTCGTGCGCTTCCGCTTCAGGAACATCAGCGGCTTCGCGAAGCTCAGGGGCACAACGCTCTATACCTCGCCTGGTACGGGAACGTGGGGGCCGCCGATGCGGCTCGGTAGCCGCTCCGTCATTACTGTCTTGGATGTGGTGTGCGCGAGCGACCATTAGCTTTTTAGTCTCGCCAAGCTTTGCCTTGCTCCATGCGCCTCCACGCCATCACGCTTGAGAATATTAGGAGCTACACGCATTGCACGGTCACGTTTCCTTCAGGGAGCGTCCTACTCAGCGGCGATATTGGCAGCGGGAAGACAACAATCCTGCTCGCTATTGAGTTCGCACTCTTCGGCACGCGGCGCGGCGAGCTCTCAGGAGGCATGCTGCTCCGTCATGGTGCGCGCGCGGGGAGCGTCACGCTCGACGCGACGATTGCGGGGAAACACGTCAGGATTACGCGCACGCTCAAGCGCACGCCGAACGGCGTGGCCCAAGATGCGGGGGCGCTCACGATTGACGGCACCGTCGTCGAGTGCACTGCGCAGGAGCTCAAGGCGCGCATCCTCTCTCTCCTCAAGTACCCGCCCAGCCTCCTCACAAAGAAAAGCCTCTTGTTCCGCTATACTGTTTATACACCTCAAGAGGAGATGAAAGCAATCTTATATGAGAAAGCTGACGACCGGCTCGACACGCTCAGGAAACTCTTCGCGATGGACACGTACAAGCGTGCGCGCGACAACGCCCTCCTGCTCGTCAGGGAGCTCAAGCGGGATGTCGCCACGCTCACGGGCCGCCTCGAAGAGCTCAATGCGGAAACGCTGGACGCGAAAAGCATCGAGCAGCGGAAGCAAGAACTCCTCGCTGCGCGCGCGCGCCGCACTGCAGAGCGCGCGAAACTTGAGCGACGCCTTCGGCAAGAGCAAGAAGCTCTCGCTCAGCTCGAGCAGCAACGGTTCGAACGAGAGGAGCTCATGAAGCGCCAGGCCGTTATGCGGACGCGCGCGGAGAGCATGCAGTCGCGTCTCGAGGATTTCGACAAGCAGCTCGCGCGCCTCGCAGAGCAAATTGCTGCCACGGAGCAGCACCTCTCGCCCGCGGACAGTGATGAAGCGGCTTTGCTGAAGGAGCGCGCCGTGCAGGAGCGTCAAGCAGCACTCATTGAGCAGAAGCGCCGCGCGATTGAGCAGCAGCGCGCGAAGTACCTCGCGCTCGCGAAGCAGCACGAGGACGTCGTGCACCGTGTCACCAAGCTCGCCGAGTGCCCGACGTGCAAGCAGCACGTCCCTGCGGAGCACAAGCAACGCATCACGGAGGCGGCGCGCGCCCAAGCAGCGCAGGCACAGCGTAAGCTCGACGAGCTCGCATCGCTAGCGCAACGGCTCGCCGAGAAAGAAGCGGTGCTCGCGAAGCGCCGCGCCGAAACAGACCAGAAACTCCAGCTCCTCGAGGCGAACAAAGTGAAGCAGGCACAACTCGCAAAGAACAAAGCCGATTATGCGCGTCTCGAACAAGAGCGCGCGGGGTTCGTGCAGGAACGCGAGAAACTCCTCGACGAGGTACAGCTCCTTGCACAGCAGCTCGCAGCAGTACCACCCGTTGCTGCTGCGCAGTACGAGAAAGCAAAGGAGGCGTTGGCCGCGACGCGCGCGGCCCGTGAGCAGGTGCTCGTGCAGCTCGCCGAGCAGGGGAAAGAACTGGAGCTCCTCGAGAAAGAACTCGCGCGCATCGCGGAGCGAGCGAAAGAGCGGGAACGCGTCGCGGCCGCGCTCGCACAGCAACAGCGGCGCGTCACTTGGCTGAGCAAGCAATTCATCAACACTGCCCACGCCATCGAGAAGACTGTGTTCATGAGCATCTACGGCTTGTTCAATGAGTACTTCCGCGACTGGTTCTCCCTCCTCATCGAGGATGAGACGCTCAGCGTGCGCCTCAACCATGACTTCGCGCCGCTCGTCGTGCAGAACGGCTACGAGACGGAACTCGCGCATCTCTCAGGGGGTGAGCGGACGAGTGTTGCGCTCGCCTACCGCCTCGCGCTCAACAGGGTTATCAACGAGTTCCTCGACACGATCGAGACGCGCGGCCTCCTCGTGCTCGACGAGCCAACTGATGGCTTCTCCACGGAGCAGCTTGACCGCGTCCGCGAAGTGCTTGACCGGCTTGCTCTCGAGCAGGTCATCATCGTGAGCCACGAGCAGCAGATGGAAGGGTATGTTGACAACGTGATTCGCGTCGAGAAACGTGAGCACGAGAGCATCGTGCACGAGTGACTGCTTGCCGTCTTCGCGCATCCTCAGACGAAGAACCGTGGGTTGAGGCGCCGCGTCCATTTCCTCGGGTCGAAGACCATGCCCCTACCTATGTATGGGATGAAGCGCGCTTCGAGGCTTGTGATCGCGCCCGTGTCCGTATCCTGGTTGATGTCGACGAGCCAGTTCCCCACTTCCGCAACAATCGCTCTTTTGCGCATGAAGTCGCTCTGGTTCTCCGCGCACCCTGACTGGAAGAAGTGGACATTCCTGATGTAGTCGTAACTCGCCTTGTGGTAGTGGCCCGCATTCACGAACTGGGGCTTTTCGCCACCCTCCCACGACTCGATAATCTTCTGTGGGCGCAGGCTCTTCGCGTAGGCCGTGCCGCCGCCGGCGTGCATGTTCCTGATGATCGCGTACTTCCCGTTCTTTGGGAGCTCGAGCGTGCTCTTCGGGTAGGGCTTGATGCCGTGGAGGTGTTGTTCGCCGTCCTCCGAATGCTGCAGGTGCGTAAGGTCTTCGAGGTTTGGCTCCCGGTAGGAATTATAGAGCAGTCCTTTCCCCGGGATGAGCGCCATGTCAAACTCGATGTAGCCGCCGAACACGAGGTCGTGCCGCCCGTACTTCTCAGCGAGCGCCTGCGCGATTTCGACGACGTCAATACCCTCTCGTTGCCACCACCACCCCTCGTGGTCGTCGCCGCCGACGAGGAGCGTCGTGACGCCTTCTACATAAGGGTATTCATAGAGGAAGATCTTCATCTGTTCTGAGAACCCCCACGCGCTGGTTGTGCGGTTGAAGCGCGCGTTCCCATCCAGCCAGTTGCCGCCGTGCAGCACGATGGAGTATCCTTCGTTTGCGCAAAGCTTGTAGAAATCATGGAGTGGCCCCTTGCGGTTCACGTCTGTGTGGTGCACACTCCCGAGGTGTGAGTCCGCAGTGAGGCCGATGCGTGTGTGGGATGCGTCGTAGCCTTGCGTGTCGATAATTCTCGCCCGCTCTTTCGGGACGCGGACAATGTCTTCTTGGAACGCCTCTGGCACGTCGATGCGCTCGGCGAGTTTTCCTTTTGCTCCTGCTTCGCGAGCAGCGGCGAACGCATCGCGAATCTCTTGTGGGGAGCGCCCATACTTGCTCGAGAGCTGCCCGATATTATAGACGCGCTCCGGCCCACTGAGCTCTTCATAAATCGCGCGCTCGAGCGGGCTGAGCTGATCCACTGTGCGTTTCCCTATGCGTTTGCGTCTCATCGTCGCTTCCTCGCAGTCGGGTTCGTGCGCCGGTACGCCTTGTGTTGTTCGTAGAATTCTCTATTGAAGAACACCACGGGTGAGAAGACCGCCGCGAAGCGCTGGTCATTCGTCTTGTCCTCTCCCGGCCCCGGGACCTTGAGCGTGATAATCGTTCCTGCAACGTCGGCGTGCTGCCGGCGGTTCACCATACTCGGCGTCTGCTCTTTGAAACCCCCGATTTGCGCCCCCCAAATTTCTCGTTCCATAAGCCACTCCACCTGCATGAAGTGCCCGAGCGTGAGGAGGTCCGGCTTTGTACCTCCTTGGAGGCTCTGCACCATCTTCTGGAGTGGGTAGCTTCGCGCGTAGGGCGTGCGGCCAGAGCCATGAGCCATGTGGACGAGCGCATACAATGTTTTCTTTTTCCCGCGTGGCGTAATGTACTGTACGGGTACCTTGACGTTTGCCGAGCCATGCCCAATATAGATGAGGTCCTCTCTGCCGTGCGCGGCGAGGACGTTCTGAAGGTAGGCGCCGACCTCGAGTTTCTTCGTGTTGATGAACTTCCCTTCACAGTCGGGGGCTGTGATGAAGTAGGTAGTGATGCCGTCAACGGCGGGGTAATTCTTCGCGAGGTATTCTGCCTGTTGTTCGAGGCTCTCGAAGCGGATCTCTCCCTTCGTCGCCTTCGTTGGCGGGCCTGCAATGATGTCGCCATGGTGGAGCACGGTTTTGACGCCTCGCGCGGCGAGCACGTGGTAGTACGCAAGGAGTGCGTCGTCCCGGAAGCCGATGTTGCCGAGTTCCGTGTTCGCGATTGCGCCGAAGCGCGTATCGATGAGTGTGAAGCGGCCTTCTCTTCGGGAGGGGAATGCTGACGCGTCAAGCGTGAGGTCGCCTGATTCGAAATGCGTGCTGAGCTGGTAGTAATCGCCATCCTCGTTATATATTGGGTTGTACACTCCTTCCTTGCGGAGCCGTGTCAGGATGCGCGCGACATCATTAGTCGTGACTGAGACGTCTCCTTTGTCTGCCTTTTGGAGCTGTTGCGTAAGCCTGTTGGCGAGCCGTTCTATAGTGTTCTGCTCTGAGTCGCGGCTCAGCATCTTGACGAGCCGTTCTTCGAGAAATGCTTCTGTGCGCGGCGGGAATGGCCCGTCGCGCTCGACGGGCTTGAGTCCCTCCTTGCTTCGCCGACGCGCCCAGTACTCGCGCATCTTCCGTGCCTGTTCTTCCCGCTGCGCTTTCGTCCACTTACGAGGCATTCGTCCACCCCGTAGTGGTTACCACCCAACACCCTTCGCGCATGGTGGGGTTTCTCGAGACGCAAAATATATAACTTGGGTATAAAACCTATATAATCTTTAGGAAATTATATTCCTGGGGTTTTTGATGGGGCTGAGGAAGTTACAACTCATAGCGGGTAAAACCTACACGGTTTCCGTGCCGAAGCAGTGGGCAAGCAGGCATGGCTTGCGGGCGAGTGATGAGGTGCACGTCGTCGAGCAGGATGACGGCTCACTCGTCGTGAGTCCCGAACAAGTGCGGGAGTCAATGCCGACGCAGTTCACGCTCTCTATTGACAAGACGACACGCTCTGTTGATGAAGCGCTCGTCGCGCTCTACTACCTCGGCGCGCACACAATAACGATGCACGCGAGCGGAGAATTCACGAAGGAACTCAAGGCGCGTATTCGGCGAACAGTCACGCTCCTCACCGGGATGGAGATCGCCTACGAGGACCGAAACGAGCTACGCATCGTCGTACTCCTCGACGAGTCACGCGTCGATGTGCACCAGGCGCTCTACCGCATCAGCCTCCTCATCGAGCAGTCACTCGCCTCGTTTGACGCAGTCGAGCCGCACGAACTCACGATGAACGAGGACGAGACAGACCGCCTCTACCACCTCGCCGTGAAGGTGCTCTCACGCAGCATTGAGAACTCAACGATACTCTCGTCCGCAGGCGTCAAAAACCTCTACATAATTCCCTCCTACCTCCTCATCGCTAAGAAGCTCGAGAACATCATGGACGCGGCGTACGACGCGGGCATGCTCCTGCACGAGCGCCGCGCGCGCCTCTCCTTGCCAGACTTCGTCGACTATGTGAAGGAGACGCTCGAGGCGAGCCTGCGCCACCTCATCAAGCATAAGAAGCTCCCCTATAAGAAAACGCGTCGGCGCGTCTACGAGAGTCATCTCCGCTCCATTCATCGTCTGAAGGACCGCCAGCTCGCGATGTACCTGGGCCTCATCCTCCGCTACCTCCGCGACATTGAGGAAGCAGTCTTCACCGTCTCTTTCAGTCGCCGCATGCGCGAAACGGTTAAAAAGGGTTGAGCAGTCCAGCAAGCACCACGGGGTTGTGGTCTAGCTTGGCTAGGATTCGCCCTTGGGGTGGGCGAGGTCGGGGGTTCGAATCCTCCCAACCCCATTCTCAGGGAGCCTTGTGCTCCCTTCGGAGGAGTTGGGATGACCCAAGAGCTCTGCTCGCGGGATCCTCCCAACCCCATTCTTTTTATGCTTGGGCTCATTCCTCTCTCTTTGATGGGTGGCTGGCTACCAGCGAGTAGAATTGATAGAACGATCGATAAGGGCATCGCTGACCTGCTTAGTTTCGCGTATGACTATGCGTGGCGTTTTAGCGATGACCCGCGTACGAAGAACGGCGCCGTCCTGGCGAAGCGCTCAGGAGCATACTTCGATATCCTGAGTTTCGGCGCGAACCAGTTCCCTCCTGGAACGAGGGTGACGCAGGAATTGCTGCACAACCACGAAGAGAAACTCGCGAACATTATTCACGCAGAGGATAACTGTCTGCGTTGGGCTGTTGGTGTGCCGACGAGCGGGCTCATGATGGTGAGCCCGTGGGCGCCGTGCTATGATTGTGCTGTGCGGATCGTTGACGCGGGCCTCGAAGCGCTCTACGTGCACGCGCAGGCGCTCATGCGCACACCGCCCGACTGGCGTTCTTCAATCGAGCGTGGCGTCGAGCAC
>RFKA01000079.1 GCA_003694385.1 Candidatus Woesearchaeota archaeon
GCGACAGCCTCTTCCCGCGAGCACCCAGTCCCAATCAACTCGCCCAGGAGGCGGTTGCGCGAATCACCAAAACACGTTGTCATCAAGTCACCCATCCAGAAGTTCGAGGCGGTGTGGAACGTGGCCCGCTTAGCCCCCAGGGCGACGGAGAGGTCTTCAATCTCGCGGAGACTCCTCGCGACAAAGAATGCCTTCGTCGACGCCCCCCACCCGAGGCCGTCGATAATGCCTGCGCCGATGGCAATGACGTTCTTGAATGCGCCGCCATACTCAACGCCTATGATGTCCCGTGTCGTCTCAACATGCACGGTAGTCGCGAGGAACAAATGACGGAGGCGCGTGAGCGCCTTTGTGTCCTCGGAGGCAATCTCTGCGCCAACAGGCGCTCCATAGATCGCGTCTTTCGCTATCATCCCTCCGGAGAGCGTCGCGACGACGCGCTGTTTCCCGAGCACTTCCCTGATGACTTCTGACATGCGAAGATTCGTACCCTGTTCGAGTGCCTTCGCGATATTCAAGAGCACTGCATGAGCTGGGAGCGCCTCCTTGATACTCATGCACGTCTTTCGCATGAACTGGGCAGGAACTGCAAGGATGACCGTCCCTGCCTCGGCGAGGCAGTCAGCCGCTGTCTCGTGAGCGATGAGGTTCTTGGGAGCGAGGAGGTCTGTGTGAAAGTACGGGTGACGCCGTTTCGTCCGCAAGGCCTCGATGATGCACGCGTCAATATCATACACGTTCACGGTGAGTTCTGCGTGTGTCCGAGCAAGCAACACTCCTAGTGCGTACCCGAAAGCCCCGCAACCAATGACCGCTACAGGCTTCATGTTAGGGGGAGACCGGTGAATGGTTTTAAGGTTTTGGTTCACAAACTAACATGACGAACAAGGACTTCGCGTACCTCTCCACAGCAACGGCCACGTCACAGCGATGACCCTGTCACAGCGATGACCACACCACAGCTCCCCGCCACGCAAAGATACATAAAGGCCCCACCCTTCCTTCTCGGTATGGAGTACGCAGAACTCTTTAATCATGAAAACCTCTTCCTCGTCGTTGGGGCGACGAACAATGAGGAAAAATACGGGAGCAAAGTCTTCCGCGACCTCAAGCAAGCAGGCTACAATGTCGTTGCCATCAATAAGAGAGGGGGAGTTATTCAAGGCACCCCTGCCTACCCGAGTGTCACTGCGTTCCTCGACCGCGTGGCGAAACTCTTCTCAGAGGAAAAACGCAGAGAGACCATCGCGAAAATCATCCTTGTGCTCGTCGTGCCGCCCGAGGCGGCGCTGCAGGTCATCGAAGAAGCCGCTGGTCTCGGTGTGCGCCGTGCATGGTTCCAACCTGGAGCGGAGAGCGAAGAAGCACTCGCCTACTGCGCTGAACACGGACTCGCCGTTGTTCAGGGCCAGTGCATTATGGTGCGGCGCCCACGCGCAGATGCTTGACCCCCTTGACGAGGCCCTCGGCGCGTAATGCGGCCAAAGCGTTCTCGAACGCTGCTTTGTCGTTGTGGGGGATTGCTTTGTAGAGTACGGATTTCTCCATTGTCTGCTGCGTAAGAACTTTGAGGATTTGTCCGCGCCACCAACGAGTGCTATGTAGGAAGGGACTTTGCCGGCGACGCGCGCGCTCCCGTTTCTCCTCTGGTCGTTCCCCCCTACTTTTGCAGATACTCCTGATGGGGCAGGTGCTGCATGAAGGGCGTGTGGCGGAACAATGTGAACTCCCGAGGTCCATGAGTGCATTGCCCCACGCACGAGCCCTCCCGCGTGGGAATGACGCGAGAACCGCTTCTTGCAACCGTCGCCGCGAGGGGCGCTGTCGCCTCGTGAAGCATACGCGTTTCATAACTCGCTCGATGTTCACGTCGATACATCGCCCTGGTTTATTGAACACGAACACGCGAATGGCACCTGCAGTATAAGGGCCAACGCCTGGAAGCTGGACGAGGGAGCGCTCTTCTTCAGGGAGGCCCGCGGAGAGCACGTGCTGCGCCAATTTTTGTAGACGCGCAGCACGACTATTGTAGCCGAGACCGCTCCACAACCGTAACACGTCCCTGAGCGGTGCCTGGGCAAGCGCTTCCCATGACGGGAATGCCTTTATCCACGCACGGTATTTTTGTACGACGCGTTCGACTTGCGTCTGCTGGAGCATCACCTCGGCGACAACGATGCGGTACGGGTTTTTCGTCTGGCGCCAGGGAAGCCTCCGACCATGACGAGCATACCATGCGAGCAAACGGCTTTGGAGTGTCTTAGCGTTGAGTGTCTTGGAGTCGAGTGTCATAGAGAGTGGTTATCCCGTCGTTATTCTGGCTCTCCTGTGCCGAGCGCGATGTGCTTCGTCCATGCCGGCAGTTGTTTTTGGAAACTCTCGAAGGCCTGGCGCATGTGCTCGTCGTAGCGGAAGTGCACGCCCCTGCCTGTGCGGAGCTCGAGCACATAGGTCATGTGTGCGGCGTTCGTGTGCATCTCAAAAGGTGTCTGGTCGCCGAGGAACAACGCGCCCGCGTAGCTGTGCGGAGCGGTGCTGTGTGCGAGTGCTGAGAGTAACGTTGCGCGCCGAGCTTGGAGTTGCTCGTAGCGCGACTTCAGCCCGAGGCGGGTGATTGCTTCTCGCATCTCGGGTGCCATGTAAAACCCGTGTGGAGCGAGGAGCGTGTCTTTCTGGCATGGCCGTTGGCGATTAATGTCGCGCGCTTCAGCGATTGCCATCGACGGCCAGTACACTGCGACGTGCACTTTCTCAGGGAACCCCCTGGGGATGTCATAGCGGTTCTGCTTTCCCCTGAAGGCATTGGCGAAGCGCGCTTCCAAGCTGAGCTCTGAACTCGTGAACCCCTCGTGCTCAGGGAGTTGCACGCTCGTGAATACCTCATCAGGCAAGGGTTCGGTGTTCACTCCGTGCTCACGTATGTACGCTGCGCCGCGACCAAAGAATTCCTGCATGAATGCAGTCGTCATTGGTGTCTCCCGGGCGTGCTTCATGAGGTGGGGGAGGAACTCCTCGAGCATTGGCCTTACTGTGTGTGCAATCTCGCGCTGCTCGGGGATTGGCGATGCGTCGAGATACTTGAGCGTGTCGGCCCACTCCCGCCCTGTCATGATGAGGCCGAAATTCGTTAGTGCTGCGAGGGGCAACGTGTACCGCGCACGGTCGAGGCCATAGTTCTTCTTCATGCGCGCAGCTTCCTTCCGTGTCGCGTCGGCTGGGATGCGCGCGAGGGCGGGATTGGCCGCGACATTCCTATCAAGCTCTTCCCACACTGCTTTACTGAGAGCGAAGCCTTCTTGCATTACCTCGAACCACTCTTGCTGGTATTGCTCGGGTATGCCGAACGCTTCAGGCTTCGCGAGTCCTTCAGAGCTGAATGTGCAGTACCGCGTGCTTGTTTCTTGCCCATCCTGTTTTCCCTGGAGGAAGAACGTGAGGTAGGGTGTGAGCATGGAAACCCTATCAAAGCCGATGGGCACACC
>RFKA01000007.1 GCA_003694385.1 Candidatus Woesearchaeota archaeon
ATACTCTGCGGGAGACAAATCACTGAGGACAGCGATTATCCACGTGCCCAAGCGTGACCTCTACGAGAAGATAGTCCGCCTCGGCGAGGCGGCGGCGCGCGTCGCAGCGGAAACTAAATAAAGACAGAACAAAGGAGTGAACTGACAATGTACCTCACAGACTTCCTCGGGGCCCGCGTGAGCACGATGCTCCGCACGCAACGCAGCATCATGCGCGCCACGCTCCGGCACTTCCGCAGACTCATCAGAGAATACAAGGAAAGCCGGCAAGCAACGGAAGAAGCGCTCAAAAAAAGCGAAGAGGAAGGAGACGTCGATGAGATTCTCAGGGCGTACGAGGAAGCGCTCACCAAACAACTCTCAAGGTTCCAAGAGCTCATGACTGAAGAAAAAAGCGTCTTCATGGCAGAATTCCGCATCCTCGATGACCCGCAAGAAGTCGCTGCAGGCTTCGCAGGCATCCGCACCCACCTTGAGGAACTAAAGAAAGAAGAAGCATACAAGGAATTCGCGGAGAAGCTCCAGGCACTCATCACTGCGGAGAAAGGGGACAGCCTCTATGCTCAACTCCGCAAACTAGAGGCGGAAGAACACAAAGCGGTGAAGCTCCAGTACAAGAACGTTCTCCGCCAGGAAAAAGAAGAAGCAGCAGTTGCGCAGGACTTCGTCCTCACACCGAGCAATGTCATGAACGCCGTGAACCAGCTCTGGAACCTCAGAGGAGACGTGAAGAAAGAAGACCGCATTCTCAAAGAACTGAAAGGTATCGAGCAGAGGACACTCAAACACCTCAAAACACTCGAGGAAGTCATCCACAAAAAGGAATTCGGTAAAGTGAAGATGCTCGAGGAAGAACTCCTCAAAGACACCGAAGCCATGAAGGAAGACTTCAAGAAGTTTCTCGAACTCTATGAGGAGGTCCTCAAGGAGTACCTACTCTTCACGAAGGACGCGACGCACATCTTCTTCATGTTCCGCAAAGAGAATGTGTATCTCCAGGAGTTCCTCAACCACTTGCGAGACGAAGGCTTTCCTGAAGAGGACGCAGAGAAGCTCGTGAACGAACTCAAGGACGAGCAGAAACAAATCGAGGACATTTTCCACACGCTCACGAACATTTATCGCCGCGGAGCAAGGAAGATGGAGCTGCACATGGGGGTTGAGGACGCGAAAGCAGCATAACACTTTTAAATGAGAACTGAGAGGGTACTCGTATGCACGCAGTCAGGCACTGGTTGAGCTTCATTGTCGGGCTCATCATCTTTGCACTTGGCCTCCTCCCCCTCATCGGGAAGAGCGACCTCATCCCCTTCTATGACACGGTGCCCATCATTGTCCTCGCGTTCATCGTGGCGTTCGGGGGGCTCTACATCATCGTCGACAGCATCTTTGAGATGATATTCCACACACAAACAGGCATCATCACGATGATCGTCGGGCTCGTCGTTGCAGCAGTCGGCACGGTTGTCGTCCTGAGCGAGCACGGCATCCTCGCCTTCAAAATACCCTTTCTGCACGCCGTCATCTTCTACGTCCTCTTCATCCTCGAAGGACTCTTCCTCATGATAGCCATGTTCGTCATGGACTAGCGAGAAGCCCCATGACAATTTGTGATTTTATGACTACTTTTAAATACCTATTTTGTTCTGGAGAGCCCAATGGCTGTCTACGAAGACATTCTCGTCGCGTGCACGCACGCTGACGCGATGCTCCGCTCAGGACTCCCCATCGAGCGCGTCGTCAGCGAACTCGCGCAGATGCCGCTCGGCAATGTCTCCCGAGCACTCGCGGCGGGGAACCAGCGAGACCTCGCTGAGCGGGCAAAAGCCCACCCCCTCATTAAGCGCCTCGTCGACGCGCTCTCAGCAACAGACGCAGTACAGCGCATGAATGAACTCCGCCTGCTCGTCCTCAGCGAGTACGAAAGCTCGGCGCAGCGCAGGGCGCAGCGCATCAAGCAGCACATGGGACTCCTCATTTTCCTCCCCTTCGCGCCGCTCCTCGTCTTGCTCATCGAGCTGCTCGGCCGCGCCTTCACCTCTCCGCTTGTGCAGCCACCAGTCAGCGACTGGCTTGGTCTCGCCATCCTCGTCCTGTTCACAGGCCTCCTCTTGCGGTTTGCCTGGGGGTTGCACCGATGACACTCACCAAGGTGCTCGCCATCGTGACCTTCCTCATCTTCGGCTCCTACCACCAGCTCCTCGCCTTGCGCGCCCGGCACCAGCGCAATGTCATCGCGGCGATGGCCCTCCTCGCCGAGAAGCTCCGCGTCGCGAACAGCCTCGAACAAGCAGTGGCGATGCTCGGCCGCACGAGCGACGACTCGTGGGGGTTCTTCGGAGCGCTTGGCGCAAAAGTTGAGGGTGGCGCACCAACGAGCAAGGCGATCCTCAAACTCGGCCGGACACCAGAGCACCGGCTCTTCAGCCGCATCGTCGCCCTCTATGAGGAACGAGCCTCTAGCGGCCGGGATATTGCAGAGGATACTGCCGAGCAACTCGAGGCGGCAGCGCGCAACGCGCTTGACCTCTCCACGCAGCGAGCACAACTCCGCAAGCGGACAAAGAACCTCTTCGCAGTTGCTCGCATCATGGTCGCTGTCGTCGCTCCCCTCGTGATTATCATCCTCAGCGCAGGACTCGCGCTCGACGTCCCACGAGTCATATGGTGGTTCCTCGCTCTCGTCGCGCTCGTGTACGCGAGCTTCGAGTGGCTCCTCTACAAGGATGTGACGGGCGCCGTCGTCGTCGCAGCGTTCCTCCTCTCCGTGCAGGCACTACTCGTAGAACTCCTCCCCCAGCTATTCTAGACCGCGCCGAACACGCGGTTCACTTCTTATCCCTTCTTGAGATGAATCGTCTGGGTTGGGAACGCCATCTCAATCTTCGCCTTACTGAACCCCTCTTTAATCTTGAAGTTAATCTCTTGCTGGCAGTCCATGAATGTCGTGTAGTCACGCGTATCCACATAGTAGACGACCTCGAAGATGAGGGCGAAGTCGCCGAACGCCTTGAAGTGCTGGCGGTCGAGGCGGCAGTGCGGCGTCGACGAGACAGCAGCCGCGATGATGGCTCCTGCCTTCTTGAGCTTCGCATTCGTCGTCCCATACTCGACGCCAATTGAGAACGAGACGCGGCGCTCCTTCATGCGCTTATAGTTATTGATGCGCGTCGAGGTGAGCTCGCGATTCGACACGACGAGCTGCTCGCCCTGCAGCGTCCGGATGCGCGTCGTCTTCAGTCCGATGTGCTCGACAGTGCCTGAATCCGCACCGATGACAATATAATCCCCCTCCTCGAACGGCTTGTCGAAGTAGATGCTGAAGCTGCTGAAGAGGTCCTCGAGGATGTTCTGGAGCGCAAACGCGATCGCGATGCCCCCCACGCCCAGCGAGGCGATGAGCGGCGTGATCTCGACGCCGAAGTTCGCGAGGACGAGGAGGAACGCGATAACCCAGACCACTCCTTGAGCGATGCGGCCGAGGATGAGGACGAAGGACGACTGCCCCTCTCCTTCTTTGCGCCGGGAAGCTTCCCGCTGCGCTGCGAGGCCGATGAAGCGGTGAACGAACTTCACCACGTAGTACACGACAAAGACGAGGATGAGCCCCTGCAGCAACTGCTCGACGAGGTTGTGGAACGTGAGGAACTTGAGCGCGATGAAGAGCGCGATCCAAGAGTAGCCGCGCCACGACACTCCCTGGAGCGCCTCAATGATGAGGTCGTCCCAGTGCGTCTGCGTCTTCGCAGCAAGGCGCTCGAGCACCGTCACGATGTAGAGCCGAAACAACTGGAGGACGGCGAGCGTCACGAGGAAGACGGCGGCAGCGAAGAAATACTCCCACCCCGTATTGCCGAAGTACGACGTCGTAAGGAATGATTCAAGCACGTCAGATTCGAACAACGCCAGTCACCGACAAGAGAAAAGAAGTAGTAAGAATAAAAAGGTTACTGCTGCCGCTCATGCGGCAGGACGCGCTTGATGCCGATGGGGATGACCCCCGCTGCGTACTCACGCTTCGCAATCTCGACGGGGTTATACTTGATCTCCTCGAGCTGCTTTTTCGTGAGCTTCACGAGTATGGGTGCCCCTTGGCTGATCTGGAGGGCGCGGCTCCCGATGATGCGTGCGCGCTCGTACTTCGTGTGTTTCTCCATGTTCTCACTCCAAGAGCTTCCTGAGCTTTTTCGCCGTCGCGAGGGCAATGTCAACCATTCGGTCAATATCCTCTGGCGTCAATGATGCGTCGCCACCCTTTTGTAACGCGCACAGCGTCCCGTCGGCGAGCGAACCAACCGTGAGGCGCGCGTCAGCGACGTCGAACTCTCCCTGCGTTGGGTCGACGAGGAAGTTCTCCCCGATCTTCACGACCGTCACTGCGATCGGCTCCTCACTCAGCGGCAGCCCTTCCTGCGTGAGCTCCTTATAGTTCACCACGCCGTCCTCGAGCCGCGGGAGCTTCGTGTTCTTCAATGCGGCGACGCTCGCAAGGCAACCGAGGTCGATGAGGTTCCCGTCAGTGTTCAAGGGGACGACATCAACATTGACCATCCAGACCTGCTCTCCCGGCGTGATGCACAGTTTCTTCTCATCGATTGTGCCACTCTCACGAATCGTACGGTCAATGACGCGCGACACCTCGATGCTCTCAATGCTCGGCGGCCCAATCTCGAACTCAGGATTGCTGATGGGGCGGAGCTCAGCGTTCACCATCAATGTGCCACTATCAGGGCGGTCAGGGTACGGCGTGCCAACAGCGAGCTTGATGCCGGCGATGATCTCCGTCTCGCCGCACCGGAGGTGCGCGCTGCCCTCCGCCGTGGCGACCGTGCCTGTTTCAATCGTGATGGGGCGGAACTCGTCGAGTTTCCGGCCGTCGAGGCGGACGCCTTTCTTCAGCGCGGCGCTGATATGCTCTTTGAGGTCATTACTCATTTTGCTTCACCTCTCTCGTGACCGCGTCATAGCGCTCCTTGATGGCCGCTCGCTGGATGTCAGCGATGCGCTCAAAGACCGGCTTCGCCTGAGTGATTGCCTGCATGAGCTGCTCCTTCGTGACCTTCCCGTCCATCTGGAGGAGCGATATCTCTCCCGTGCTCGGGATGACTGCGAGCGGGATGTCAGCGACATTGCCTTCCTCCCAGGCCTCTTCTTCATAGTTAAGGTCGACGACGACGCTCCCGTCGACGATGCCGACGGCACAAGCGGCGACCATGTCCTGCATCCTAATGCCCGCGTCCGCGAGCGCGATCGATGCCGCGCTGATGCCCGCACAGCGGCTCCCCGCATCAGTCTGGGGCAGCTCGATGAAGACATCAACGACTGCATTCGGCCAATCTTCGAGGTTGACCACGGGGAGGAGGGCGAGCTCAGTCACCATGCTAATCTCTTTCGAGCGCCTGCTCGGCCCCGGTCGAACGCGATCGCCTTGCCCGGCGAAGGGCATCATGTTGTACGTGCACCGCAGCACGCCCGTCTTCGGGTCCTGCTTGTTCCGCGGGTGCAGCTCGCGCGGGCCATACACTGCGGCGTAGGCCTCAGTCTTCCCAATCTTGAAGTACCCGCTCCCATCAGCTTTCGGGATGACACCTGCTTTCGCGATTATCGGGCGCGTCTCGTCGAACTTGCGCCCATCTACTCGTTTCTTATATGCCATTGTTATCTCCTCGGTGGTCTGCGGCCACGGCGCGCGCCGCCACTCTCCTCTCTGTGGCCTCGGCCCTCTCGAGGCCTGCTCTGCGGCCTCCGGCTCTCGTGCTGCCGCTCGTACTCCTCGTCCGTGCCGATCTCGAGCTTCTTACCCGTTGCCTTCTCGAGGAACGACTTGATGCGTTCTGTGAGGCCGGGCACGTGCGCTTCGCGCTCAATCTTCCTGATAGTCTTAACTGCGAGCACTTCCTGCTCGGGCTCGCCACTCAGCCAGATGAGGCCGTTCTGCCCAACGCACATCTGGCAACCCGTCGCCTGCTTGATGAGGGCGACCATGCTGCCGCGCTTCCCAATGATGCGCGGCACCTTCGGCGGGCTCACCTTTATGATACGCCCCCCTTTCAGCTTCCGGAGCCCCGGCCCCTTCATCGAGACATCAACGAGGTTCTGGCTCGTCACCTGCATGATCTTGCACACGACGTACTCGTCGAGATTGAAGAACTCTGTGAGGTCAGCTCCTTTCTTGATGTAGTCAAACGTTGCATCCTTGAGGGGGAGTACTGCGCTGTACGGGCTGTTCGTCTCGAGGCGCCACCCCGTCATGAGGATGTCGATGACTTTCCCGATGATTACGTCGTAACGTTTCGGGAGGTACGCGCCCGCCATCGGGATGGTTTTCAGCACTTTCCCCTCGACTACGAGGAGGCCTGTCTGGTTTGCATAAATCCTGTCGCCTTTCCTATACGTTCCGCTGCTCGGGAGGAATTCCATGCCGGTCGCGAGGACCTGTCCTGGGACGACAACCTCCTTATCTCTTGCGAGCAATTCGCTTTTCTCTGTCATAACATTCACCTGTGAGAACTCATTTCTTGAGCTCTTCTACGTGCGCACTTCCGTGCGTCAAACCATTAAGCATGTCAATGAACTCGTCGCGGAGCCCGCCGGGCAGCTCGACCTCAGCCTGCCAGCCTCCATCATTACGCCAGGAGTCCTTGAGGATCCTCGCCATGCGGCTCACCTCGCCGAACATCTTCCCCGCATACTGGCTCCCCACGCTCACGAGGAGGTGGGCTTTCTCAAACTTCAGCGGGAGAATGGCCTGGAGTTTTTTCACGACCTCATCGAGTTGCTGGTCAGCCGTTTTGAACTCGTCAATGCGAACCTTCGCTTCCTCAAACGCGAGCTCTATGCGCTTCTCAGGGTGGGGGTTCCCCGTCTTCGGGTCGACCGCGTTGCGGTGGATGAGCGCGATGAGCTTCTTCCGCTTTCGTTCACGCACTGCCTCGCGGTGCTCTGCTGTGAGCTGAATCTCTCCTTCGGCGAGGATGTGCTTCGCGACGCTCGCGAAGTCGCTCGTGCCGAAGACGCTCTTCATGTGTTCCTCGCTCGCGAGCAAGCCTTTCTTCGCATCACTAAAGACCTTCTCAGCCTTGACGACGTCGCTCACCGCATCACTCCCCCCTTCTTTCATCGTGACGGCCGCGTCCGGGTCAACGACGATCTCGAAGACCTCGCCGCCTTTCCTGAGCCGCGCAACATTGAAGCTGACGCGCTCTTGGTCGTAGGTCGGCCCCCCTCTCATCTGCTCACCCCAAGTACTTCTTTATCTGCTCGGTCGTCAGTTTCCGAGCAGTGCTGCCTTCCCTCACAACCGCTGCATCAATACGCTCTGCGGTGAACTGCTCTCCATCAATCGCTTTCTTGAGGGCCTTAATGCAGAGCTTCAGGCCGTCCTCTATCGAGCAGTTGTCCTTGTACTCTTTATGCAGGATGCCCTCAACTTCCGTCTCTCCCTCGCCAATCACCACGGCTTTGTACTGGTAGAAGATGCCTGTGGGGTCGGTCTGGAACAGCTTCGGTCCCGACTCGTCAACGCCTGCGATGAGGAGCGACACGCCGAAGGGGCGGAGGCCGCCGCTCTGGGTGCAGTACTGCTTCAAGTTACAGATATCCTTCACGATATTGAGGACGTCAATCGGGCTGTCATAGGTTGCGCGGTAACCCGTCGCGCGCTCCTGTGCCCGCTCGATGAGGATGCGCGCGTCGCTCACGATGCCCGCCCCCGTCGCGATGATGTGGTCGTCCACCTGCCAGATCTTCTCGATTGCCTCGGGGACGACGAGTTCATCAACGATGCGCTTGTCCGTCACAATAAGGACGCCGTCTTTGCACGCCATGCCAATAGCCGTGTTCCCCAGCTTCACCGTCTTCTTCGCGTACTCCACCTGGAGCAAGCGCCCGTCGGGGCTGAACATGGTGATGGCGCGGTCATAACCCATCATTTGGTGTTGCATTGGTTGCATTCTAGCCACCTCGAAATCATGCTGTGAAGCGCGCGGTCTTCTTCAGGATGCCTGAAACCCCTCGCGTCTTCGGAATCACTTTTGTTCCCTTGATGTCAGTGAGCAGGAGGAGCGCGGCTTTCACCGTGTCAACGCTCCGGTGCGAGACGCGGAGCGTGCCAATCTGTCGCTCGTGGTCCCACGCCACTGCCTGCACGCCTGCGCGTGCGCAGTCGAAGACGCCGAGCGTCTTCCTGAGATGAGAAATAACGTCGTGCTGCGGTCGTCCCTTGAGGGGCTCTTTGCTGATGAGCTCGTACACGAGATACCGCTTCTTCTCCTTCATCGTCGGGAGCAAAGGTTTCATCGTCCCGTTTATGCGTCTTTCTCTCTCAGCGCCGCGAGAAAAGAGGTTCCTTTAAAAAGGTTGCTATGCGTTCAGTATTCTCTTCTCTCTTCTACTTCTCGACTACTTCTCGACCCTTCTAGGGGCCCTCCAACCAGTGTTCTTACGTAATGCTTTTCCTACGTAATGCTTTTATTCTCTTGGTGCCCAAGCAGGCGCATGAAGCCATTAGCAATCCTTGTAGCGTCACTCGCCGGGTTCGCAACAGAGGTGCTCTGGTACAGCCCCTTGCTGTTCCGCAAGCCCTGGATGCGCGCCGTCGGCTGGACGGACGAAGCCTTCAGGAAGGCGCGTGAGGAGGGCGTCGCGTTCTCGCTCTTCCTGAGCTTTCTGCTCAGCGTTATTACCGCGACGGTGCTGAACTGGCTGCTCGACACCCTCGAGATGTCGACGGTGAAGGAAGGAATGATGCTTGCCGCCCTGCTCTGGCTCGGCTTCATCGCGACGACCTACCTCGACCGCGTCCTCTGGGAGGGGCGGTCGGTCTCCCTCTATGCGCTCACGGCGAGCCACTATCTCCTTGCGTTGCTCGCGATGGGTGCGATTATCGGGGCGTGGGCATAACCG
>RFKA01000080.1 GCA_003694385.1 Candidatus Woesearchaeota archaeon
AATGAGCAGAAGAAGCTCACGCTGCAAGAGGCGTCAAAGATCCTTGGGGTCAGCACGACTGTGGTGCAGGAGTGGGCAGAATTTCTCGAAGAAGAGGGGCTCATCGGCATTGAGTACAGCCTCAGCAAAACCTACCTCGTGCACAAGGCGCTCTCGAAAGGCGACGTAAAGGCGAAGGCAAAAGAGTATGAGCGCAAGAAGGAAGTGTTCGTCAGGAAAGTTGATACTGCGCTCCAGCAACTCGAGAAGGAAACCGCGGGCTTCGAAGAAATCAAGCAAGCCTATAACAGCCTCAAAGCGGACATCGGCGATGAAATAGACCAAGTCAAACAAGAACTCGACGAGCTCCGCCACTATGAGAAACTCAAACAAAGCATCGACCAGGACATCATCCAGCAAAAAATAGACTACCAGAAACTCGTCGATGATGTGCATCGGAAACTCCACATGGAAGAGAAGCGTTACGAGAAAGTGCTCTCAGACGTGAAGAGCGAAGGTGACCGTATCGAGAAGGAGCGTGAAGAGCTCAGGACGCTCGAAGAGAAAGAGGACTCGCTCAAGAAGCGACTCGCCGCACTCCAAGAAGTTGTTGCTGGCGTCGATAAGGAAGTAACGACGATGAACAAACTCCTCGAGCACGACGAGGACCGCCTCGCGCGCCTCCACCAAATCACTGATGAAATCGAGAAAAACCTTCGCCGGAAGAAAGAGAAGGAGATCGACCCCCTCATCAAGGCGAGCAAGGAGCACGGAGAGAAAATACTGGCCGTCCAGGACAGCATCATCAAGAAAGTCGAGGCGCGGAAAGACAAGATTACCACGTACGAGAAAGAAGGGACGAAAGTCATCGAGAAGTTCGACAAATTCTTCAAGAAACGCGTCCAGACAGAGAAAATCCTCAATGACCTCGAGAAGCAGAAAGCCGAGATGGCGCACGAGCTTGAAGCCCTCAAGAACAAAGCACTTGCATTCGACCTCCTCGGCCACGGCGATGAAGTGAAAAAACACCTTCACGAGCTCACGAAGGCTTACGAAGCGTTCGAGAAGAAGAAGAACGCATTCAAGCTCGGCGTTGAGAAACTCAGAAACTTCATTTCAGGAGGCTGAACTTCTCCCGCGTGAGTTCGCTGGCATGGACGAGCGCCACGACGGGCGCGGCGTTCTGTACGATGCCCCGCTGCACCACCACATAGCCACCGAGGATTCTTGCTCCCGTTGACTCGAGTGCGGTAATGACTCGTTGCAGTGATCCCCCCGTCGTGCAGACATCATCGATAATCGCAACGGCGTCCGAGCGACTCGGTACATAGCCATGCAGCAGGCCTGGGAGGCCGTGGCTCTTCTCCTTCTCTCGGACGAGTGTGAGCTTGTAGTCCTGCTGTGCTGCAATGACGCTCGCCAGGGTGATGCCTCCGTAACCCATCGCGGCAACAGTTGTCGTCTCGCGAGGGAGCCGCTCAGCAAGGGTTTTAGCAAGTATCCGCAGAACGTGAGGACTGCCATAGGCGCGCTTCACGTCAAAGTATGCCGCTGCAGTCCCTCCTGACGAGAGGCGCACGTTCCCTGGTTGGACGACGCCCGCCTCCTTGAGCATTTCTGCGATACTCATATGAAGTGCTCCCGTCACAATATTTATAAAAACTCTCTCTTTTGGGCATGGAGAGAGGTGAGTGGGTGGTGGCGAAGAAACAAGCCGTGGAGCCAGCAACGACAGCGCAGCGACGCCCTGCACAACCGGCAAACACGGCAGCAGCGAACCAGGGGGCAGGCCCTGACAGCCCCCGCCTCATTGACCAGTACGAGTACGAGAGCAGCGGCATCCCCATCTCAATCTCCGTATCGCAAGCGAAAGGAGAATTCGTCCCCGTCTACGAGGCCCGCATCAGCAGCATAAGCAAGACGACCGAGTTCCTCCTCGAGAAAATACGGCAGCAACTCATTAAGCAAGTAAGCTTCGGCGTCGCCGACATCCTCGACGCGAAAAAAGCCGGCCAGATAGAGGAGAAGTTCGAGGAGGCCATCCGCGACCTCGTCGCGAAGTACTTTCCCGATGCAGACGACGCCACGAAGAACTTCCTGAGCAGCTACCTCATCGCGCGCAGCCTCGGCCTCGGCCACCTCGAGCTCCTCATGGACGATAACAAGCTCGAGGAAATCGTCATCAACCAGGCGGACGAACCCGTCTGGGTCTACCACAAGCAACACGGCTGGCTCAAGACGAACGTCTTCCTCAAGGACGAGGAGCAAGTGAAACACTACGCCGCGCTCATCGGCCGCCGCGTCGGGCGGCAAATCTCTGTGCTCGAGCCACTCCTCGACGCGCACCTCAGCGAAGGCGACCGTGTCAACGCGACCCTTATGCCCATCAGTACCGCCGGTAACACGATCACGATCCGCCGCTTCAGCCGCGACCCCTGGACCATCGCGCGTCTCATCAAGGCCGGCACAATCAGCACGGAAGCCGCCTCATGGATATGGATGGCCATCCAGTATGAGCTCAGCGCGCTCATCGCCGGAGGGACCGCGTCGGGCAAGACGAGCGCCCTCAACTGCTTCGCGAACTTTTTCCCGCCGAACCAGCGCATCATCAGCATCGAGGACACGCGCGAAATCCGTCTTCCCCGCTTCCTCCATTGGGTGCCGATGAACACGCGCCTCCCTAACGCTGAGGGAAAGGGCGAGGTCTCGATGGGGGACCTCCTCGTGAACAGCCTGCGTATGCGCCCCGACCGCATCCTCGTCGGCGAAGTCCGCCGGAAACGAGAAGCGGAGACGCTCTTCGAAGCGATCCACACCGGCCACTCAGTCTACGCCACCTTCCACGCGAACACCGCCCAAGAAGCTGTCGAGCGCCTCACGAACCCCCCGATTGATGTCCCCCCCATCATGCTCCCCGCCATCAGCCTTATCATCGTGCAGTTCCGCAACCGCCGCTCAGGGACTCGCCGCACGTTCCAGATAGCAGAAGTGCTCCCGAAAGCAGAGCACAATATCCTCTACCAGTATGATGCGAAGAAGGACAAGCTCGTCAAGGTGAACAAGAGCAAGACCTTCATCCCAACGCTCAAGCTCTTCACGGGCATGTCAGAGAGAGAGCTCGCCGAAGAACTCCGTGAGAAGCAACGCATTCTCGACTACCTCGTACGGAAAGACATCATTGGCGTCGATGAGGTCGGGCGGGTCATTGCAGAGTACTACACGGACAAGAAGAGTGTGCTCCGACGCATCAGACGATGAAGCTCTACAAGATACTCGCGAAGCATTACCCCGACCTTAAACTCAAACTGCTCCAGGCACGGATGCCTGAAACCCCCGACCAGTACATCAGGCGCCAACTCATCGGCGCAGTGCTCCTCGCCGCCATGCTCGCACTCCTCTTCACCATCTTCTCGCAATCATTGCTCCCCGGCATCGTCGTCTTCCTCATCGCGGCACCTATTCTCCTCGCCTACCTCATGAGTTACGTTGACATGCGCATCAGGCGCCTCAATGCAGACATCAGCCGCGAAGTCGTCTATGCGGGGCGCTTCCTCATCATCGAGCTCGAGTCCGGCGTGCCCCTCTACCAAACGTTCCAGAACCTCGCGAAGAACTATGAGGCCATCGGCGTGTACTTCCGGGAGATTCTCGAGCGCGTAGACCTCGGCACGTCCATGGAAGACGCGCTCAATGAGACCATCACGACGACGCCGAGCCCCGAACTCCGGAAAATGCTCTGGCAACTCCTGAACAGCATCAAGACGGGGAGCGAGGTGAGCGACGCCCTCAACGCCGTTTTCGACCAGATTGTCCGGGAACAGCAGATCGCCGTTTCTGAGTACGGCCGAAAACTCAACCCGATGGCGATGTTCTACATGATGATTGCCGTCATCGTCCCCAGCCTCGGCACAATCATGCTCGTCGTCCTCACGAGTTTCATGGATTTCCCCCTCCCCTTCTTCGCCTATGTCCTCATCGCAGCCTTCGTCGGCTTCATCCAATTCATGTTCCTCGCAATGATTAAGAGCAACAGACCACCAACGGAGTTCTAAACGATGTGGAAACCCATCACTTTCGAGAAAACTGACGGGAAAACCCGTATCAAGATCCACCTCCACAGCCCCCCCACTCAAGAGAAACACGCGAAGCCGCAACCCCCAACACGCAAACCCAAGCATAAACGGCGAAGCGTTCTCCACGCGCGGCGCCAACTCGAAGCGTTCCTCATGAAAGCAGGGCTCGAGGTGACGCCAAAGCAGGTCTACAAAGGAATATTCTTCGCCACACTCATTACGGTCGGGCTCTTCACAGCCCTCACCTATATTTACGGCGCAATCCAAGGGGCGAGCCCGAAGAACCTCCTCATCTTCTACAGCGCCTTATGGCTCGTCGCCTTCTGGGCGGTCTACCTCTTCTTCCTCATGGCCGTGTACGTCTACCTCGACCTCCGCATGTACCGGCGTACGCAGCAACTCGAGGAAGTGCTGCCCGACTTCCTCCAGCTCGCGAGCGCGAACATCAGCGCGGGCATGCCCGTCGACCGCGCCTTATGGCTCGCCGTACGCCCAAACTTTGGCGTCCTCGCGAAGGAAATCGAGGAGGTTGCGCGCGCAACACTCGCCGGCGAGGAACTCGAGCAGAGCCTC
>RFKA01000081.1 GCA_003694385.1 Candidatus Woesearchaeota archaeon
ACCATCGTCCAGAAGCGAGCAGCGAAGCGCCGAGGCTTCCGTGCAGCAATGGCTCGCGCGGTACAGTAGGGGTGGATGAAGATGATGAAGAAGAGCGCGGCGAGGAGCATGGCGGCGCCAATGAACGCGTGGAGTTTGATCGCGGCGTAGACGAGGAGGACGAGTGCGAGCACGCCAAGCTCCGCCCAGAGGATGAAGCGTAGTCGCCGCTTCCAGGTGAGTCGGCGCTCGAGCACTGACTCCCAGAGGACGAGCTTGCTGAGTGCGTAGATGGCCGTGTACACCACGATGAGGAGGAGGCCGAGGGCGACGAGCCGGTAGACGAGCATGCCGGGTGAGAGCCCTGCAGCTGCGAGCATTGCCGTGACTGCTTCCGCAGGGAGTTGCCCTTGCTCAACGGCGTCGAGGTTCACTGCTTCCCTGAAAGGAGTGAAGATGAGCAAGGAGAGAACTGAGAAGAGAAAGATGAATAAGGCGAGAAGTGCCGCGAGCCCGACATCGACGAGGATGTGCCAGAGTGTGCGCCACTGCGCGAAGCGCTGCAGGGAACGACTGTAGAGCTCGAAGGACTCTGCCCAGTGTGAGACGCGCCGGCTCATGAGGCTTCCTCCACTCTCGCGACGAGGTTGTTAGGCGCACCTGGCGGGCTCGTTTGGCGCCAGCGAAGAATGACGTTATAGATTTCTTCGTTCGGGTTCGTGAAGGGGGGAAAACAGAGTACTTCACGGTCGGCGAGTGCTTGTGGGTGTACTGCCGGGTCGCACGGTATCGGGATGATGAGCCGCTTCGCGAAGGAGTCTTTTGACTGCTTTTCTTCTTCAGGACCATTGTTCGGCTTCGGCCAGACGGTGACGACGCCGTTGAATTTCGTACGCACCTTGACGGAGACATTGTACGCTCCGGAGAATGGTTGGAGGTACACGCCGAGGTCGTAGTAGTCTATCGGCTCCCCTCTCGTCACGAGGGCGATGAGCGAGTACGTGTCCCGCACGAACGGGACGGGCGCGAGTGAGCGGGCGTTCCCGCTGTCGTCAGTGAGCTTGCCGAGCGTGACGTCGCGCGTGCACTTCTCGACTTCCCACTCTGCGACGCCGTACCATTCGGGGATAATAAAGAGGTTCTTTGACTCGCTGATGACGGGCGTCATGAGGCTGAGCGGGGCGTGCGTGACCCAGTTCATCGTTTTTTCTAAGATGTTACCGCTGTCTGCCGCTTCAGACCTTGCCCACTCTGCGAGGTTCTGCATGGCTTGCTCTTGCACTTGGCGGGCGTCCTCGTTCACAGCGGCTACTGACGCGACGAGGAGGAGGAAGAGGACGATGATTGCGAGGCGTTTCATATCGGCACCTCCGAGCAGAAGTTTGTTCCGGGGTCTGAGCTCGTCTCATAGGGGTTCTGCATGAGCGTGTCGAACTGCGAGAATTGCTGCCACGCGGTGAGGAGCCCGCACACGAGGACGTTCTTTATTTTTCGTTTGTCCTCCCATGCATCTACATAACAGTCGCAGCCTTGGCCTTTGATGCACGCCTCAGGGTTCTCCGGCGCGAGGAGTTGCCCAGTTGTCTCAAGCTCCTGCCCGCAAAAGGTGTTTTGGAGCTTGTTCATCACGACACCTACGAGCGTTCCCCACCCGACGAGGACCATGCCTTGCAGGAGTGTCTCCCAGAACGTCGTGTCGCCGAGGCCGCCCATCGCTCCCTCGACGTAGAGGCATTGCAGGACGCGTGCTTGCTTGTCGCAGATTGCTGGTGAGATAGCCGTGCCCGTACTCTCTGAGGCGTCGATGACTCCTTGCCGGCACTTGTACTGGAGGCATTTTATCTGTTGTGCTTTGCGAAGGTTGTAGAGGTGTGCGGGGAGGCAGAACGCGTCGAACTTCGCGCTCCGGTACGGGTTGATGAGCCAATCGCTCCTGTACGTCGCGTCCGCCCACGCCTTGTTCGCCAGTTTCTGCTCGTCGGTGGCTTCCCAGTCAATATCTGTGACCTCAACATCTGGCGCGTTGAGAAGAGCGTTAAATTCATCAGTGACTGGCACATGAGAGAAGGTTTTGCCGCCAGGATAAAAAAGTAGTTTGGTACCATCTTCTCTCATGGTGAGTGTCGTTGGATTAGCGAACGGGCGTGCCAAAGGCAAATCCACTCGCGTATCAACTAGTGCAGGTTTCTCTACAATTTCAGCAGTCCCCTCCCGCGCATCTTCTCCCATGAAGCCCTTCGCCGCGGCGAGGTTCATGCCGAGCTCGACGTACGTGCTCGACTTGTACCAGTGGCAACTGTACGTGCCGCAGATAACTTTCATGAAGCGGCTCAATGCGGGGGCGATGATGAAAGACATCAGGTTCCCCAGCGGGCCTTTCCCGGCCAGTTTGTCAGCGAGGGGGCTCAGGCCGTTGGCGTCCGAAGTCAATCCGACTGTCTGCGTGAGCTTGTTGAAATGACAGCCGAGTTGCGCGCCAATATTAAAGAGAGCTTTCCCAATCGGCTCTGCCCAGCCCGTGAAGACGAGCGCGAGAGAAACAAGTATCGTACGGATGACCTGCACGGCGCTGTTCGCTTGCACGAGCGTGCCGGTGACGCTACAAGCCATGTTGAGCTTCTTATCCCACTTGGCCCACTTGTCAATGCCTTTCTGCATGGACTTGATTTCCTCGAGGAGCCGCTGCTGCTGCTGTTCGAACGCCTCGGCAGGGTTCGCGAGCGTACGGCCGGCGAGGGGCAGCGTGAACGTGATGGTCTCTTCCTCGGGGATCTCGTAGATGACGTGGCCGCGGCGAATCTTGAATTGGAGCTGGCACTTCGTCGTGAGTTCATGCGCGGGCCAGTCGCCGGCACCCCCCTTATAGTAGAGCTCTAAAACAGGGTGTGCTGTGTGGTCGCGAACAAGGGTCGGCGCGTGGCTAGCATCGACGAAGTCCGTCGCGCCGTCATCACCAGTCGAGCAGAGGATGTTTGTCGTCTCCATGATGCGCCCGCCATTCACGAGCTCGATGGAGAGGGGAATGGCAACGCGGAACGGCACGACGTCAGCGATGCGCTCGTCGATGAAGGGCGGGCTATTGAGTGCTGCGCGGATGTCCCTGATGAAGTTCGGTCTCGTCGTCGCGTCTTGCTCGCACACATCGATGCGCATGATGTGTTCGACGCGGTTCTTCGCCTTATCCTCGACGATGAGCTTCACGTCGCCACCAATGGTGTTGCTGACGAGCTGCAGGGTAACGACGCAGTCATACACGTCCTGCTGGTCGCCGGGGGAGCACTCGACGGGTTGTGGTTCGGGCGCGGCGACACCGCTCGTGTTCGCGTACGCGTAGGGGACGCTCCCCTTCTCGCGTACCTCGAAGAAGATTTGGGCTGCCTGCCCAGCGATAGGGCACGCGCCTCCTTCAAGTGTTGGCTCAGTGAGGATTTGCGGCGGGCTCGCATCGTACGTGAAGCGCTTCGTGAACGGCTTGAAGGGGTTGTAGACGTCGTCATGGCTGTAGGGAGCGTCGCGCACGCGCACTTCAAAGAGCTCTCCGGTCTGGCCTGGTGGAACACTGAGGCGGTGCGTGCACGTCCAGCCCACGCCATACTTCGTCGTACACACAGGTGGCGAGACGGTAGCTGCGGCGCCATTGACTTTCCGCGCGTCGAGGATGAGGTCGTTCCCCACCAAGCCACCAGGCGCCTCGACTTGCGAGACTATCGTCGTGAGCCCTGGCTTGATGAAGCACTCGTCGCAGGGCTCGCACGGCGCAGACCCCGCGTTCATGCAGCTCACGACGGGCTCGTCGTTGATGACGGCAACGGTCTTCCTAATGGGTGCTGAGACGCGGTTGTTGAATCGGTCACGCGCATCGATTTGGATTGTGAGTTCGCCGCTGCCCGGGTTGAGGATGAAGTTTGGTCGTGAGCACTCGAACACGTCGCCCTCCTTGACGCAGCCGCTTGTTGGTGAGAAACTCATTGCGCGGTACTGTGCTTTGCGTGCGGGGTCTTGCGTGAGGTTGCTCGCGTCGACGATTGCGAGTTGGAAATTGCTGTCCGTAATGTTGAACTTGAGGTGTGTGCGTACGGGGATCGTTGTTACCGTGCTCACCGCCTCCATTTCCTTGCCTGAGTGGCGGAGACTGAACGTGCTCGGCAACACGGGGGGCGTCGTGTCAATATAGCGGTTGATGATCGTTGATGCACCCTCCTGGCCGAAGGCGTCGCGGGCGACGAGCTGGAGCGACGCCTCATCGTCGAGGTCGGGGACCTCTGCGGTGATCGTTCCCGCTTGGGTGCAGCCGCCATCGAGTGGCTCGGTGGCGACGACTGCCCCATTGACGAGGAACTCGATCGTGTCGAGGCCGGCGCAGCGCGTCGCGCCCGGACCCGCCTCGTCGACGACACTGTAGCTCGCGCTGAGCCGCGCGCCACTCTGCGTGACGGTGAAGCTTGTGAAGCGCGGGGGGAGCGCATCAACAGTATACGTGAAGAGTGTTTGGAGCGGGCTCCCCGTTGGCTGGCGGAGGCCGAGCACGTATTGTCCCCCGGCCTGCGTGCCTGTCGAGAAGGGGAGCGTACACTCATAGATTTGTGGCGCGAAGACAGAGCAGGTCATTGCCGTGCAAGCAGAGAAGGAGGGGTTGCACACTTCTGCCTGGTCGCTACTCGTCGTCGCAGTGATAACAGAGGCGTCCTGCTCTCGCCGGAGGCCGGGTATCGAGTCTTGGCCGGTGAGTTCTCCCTGGAGCACAGCGAGCGCATGAGCAGGCATATAGAGGAGGCTGAGCGTGAGGTAGAGCATGAAGAGGGCTGTTGCCTTGAAGAATGCTTGTTCCGAATCCACACCCTCACCCAAGCGTTCGGCCGAGAGTGTGTTTATAAAATTTTTGACCTGGCGCTCGCCAGGAGAACGACGCGCCAACCATAAAATTTATAGTTCCGTCAGTAACAGGTC
>RFKA01000082.1 GCA_003694385.1 Candidatus Woesearchaeota archaeon
GCTTTGATGAGGAGGAGCGCTCCCGTCTCGAAGCCGAGGTATGGCTGGCCGTTGTTCACGCTCCAGCGCACGCGCGCCACCCACTCATCTGCGAGTGCATCCGTGCTCGCCAGGACGATGACGCCGTCATAAGCCTCTGTTTCGGGGAAGCCTTCGGCGAGCTGCGCGTGCACAACAGCAATGCCGTTGCTGCGGAGGATGCTCGCGATGAGCCCTGGCTCCTCATAGCGTTCGCCCGTCATGACGAGGATGCTCATGTTCCTCCCCGGCGAGCAAGGGTTTAAATTCCTTTCGCGCACGGGGGCGGAGCATTTATTAACGATTCTCGTCCCCAGCAGTGCATGCGTCCTGATAAGGAGATCAAGCAGTGGTTCAAGCGTGAGGCATCGAAGACTCCCGAGCAGTACTACGCGGTCAGGGTGCTCAAAGAGCGGGGCTATGAACGGAGGCGCTGCGCGCGGTGCGGTACGTACTTCTGGAGCGTCGAGGAGGGCCGCGAGGTCTGCGGAGACGCGTCTTGCGCGGGCGGCTTCACGCTCTTCGAGAATAACCCGTGCCGGAAAGCGATGGATTACATCGAGCTCTGGAGAGCGTTCGCGCGCATGTTCAAGCAGAAGGGCTACGCAGTGACGCCCCGCTACCCCGTCGTTGCGCGGTGGAACCCGACGATGGATTTCACGATCGCGAGCATCGCGGCCTTCCAACCCCACGTCGTGAGCGGTGAAGCCAGCCCTCCCGCCCCGCTCCTCGTCATCCCTCAGTTCTGCCTGCGCTTCAGCGACGTCGACAACGTCGGTGTGACGATGAGTCACATGACGGGCTTCGTTATGATCGGACAGCACGCTTTCGTCCCGAAAGAAGCGTGGGACCAGGAGCGCTTCTTCACTGACATCTTTGACTGGCTTACGGAGGGGCTCGGCCTCCCTTATGATGAGATCACGTTCCACGAGGACGCGTGGGCGGGTGGCGGCAACTTCGGGCCGTGCATGGAGTTCTTCAGCCGCGGCGTCGAACTCGGCAACCAAGTCTACATGCTCTTCGAGCAGGACGATGACGCGCCCGGCGGTTACCGGGAGCTCGCGCGCAAAGTGCTCGATATGGGGATGGGGCACGAGCGTAACGCGTGGTTCAGCCAAGGGAAAGGAACGATTTATGACGCGGCGTTCCCCACCGTGATGGAGCGGCTCAAGGCGGCGACGGGCGTCACGGTCGATGAGGATGTCCTCCAGCGCTACATCCCCCACGCCGCGTACCTGAACCTCGACGAAATAGATGATGTGGGTGCTGCGTGGGAGCGCGTCGCGCAAGCAGTGGGCATGCCGGCGCAGAAGCTGCGCGAGGCCATTGAGCCCCTGACCGCGCTGTACAGCATCGCTGAGCACGCCCGCGCCTTACTGCTCGCCCTCACAGACGGCGCGCTCCCGAGCAACGTCGGCGGCGGGTACAACCTCCGCATCATCTTCCGCCGCGCCCAAGGATTCATTGACAAGTACGCGTGGAAGCTCGACCTCGCCGAGATCGCGGCGTGGCACGCAGCGTACCTCGCGCCCCTCTTCCCGAAAGTGAGCGAGCAGCTCGACGAGGTGAAGAAGATTCTCGGCGTCGAACTCGCGAAGTACCGGGAGAACAAGCGGCGCGCACAGCACATCATCGAGCACGCCCTCAAACAACCCATCACTGCCGAGACGCTCGTGACGCTCTACGACACGCAGGGCATCCAGCCAGAGGATGTGCGAGCCGCTGCGCGGGAACGCGGTATCACCGTAGTGATTCCTGAGCGTTTCTACGCGCTCGTCGCGGAACGGCAAGAGGTGCGGGAACACAAGACCCAGACGAGGCGCAGGAAGCGCTACGCGCTCGACGGCGTCCCGAAAACAAAGATTCTCTACTACGACAGTTACGACTACACGCGCTTCGAATCACCCGTTGTCAAGGTGCTCGAGGGCAACAAGGTCATCCTCGAGCGCACCGCGTTCTACCCGACGAGCGGCGGGCAAGAGCACGACGAAGGCACGCTCGGCGGCGTCCCCGTCACGGATGTCATCAAGCAAGACGGCGTCATCATCCACGTCCTCGAGAAACCCGTGACGTGGCAACCCGGCGAGCTCGTCACGGGTGTCGTTGATATCGAGCGGCGCCGACAACTCGCCCAGCACCACACCGCCACGCACATCATCAATGGCGCGGCGCGCAAAGTGCTCGGCGACCACGTCTGGCAGGCAGGGGCTGCGAAGACGATGGAGAAAGGCCGCATTGACATCACGCACTACGCGCCGCTCACCAACGAAGAGCTCCGCGCGATTGAGCAGGAAGCGAACCGCATCGTCCAGGCAAACCTCCCGGTGAAGAAGAGCATTGCCCCCAAGCAGCTCGCCGAGGCCGCGCACGGTTTCCGGCTCTATCAGGGCGGCGCCGTCCCGGGAAGAGAGATTCGCGTCGTCGAGATCCCTGGCTTCGACACGGAGGCGTGCGGGGGCACGCACCTCAACACGACGGGGGAAGCCGGCACGATTCGTCTGCTCGGCTCACGGAAAGTGCAGGACGGCATCATCCGCATCGAGTTCACCGCGGGGAAGGCCGCTGAGGGGGAGGCAGAGCAGCGGGCGCGGCTCGCGCAGGAAGTCGCCGAGGCTCTCGGCGTGGAGGAGCGAGAAATCCCTGCTGCAGCCGAGCGGCTCTTCACGGCGTGGAAGAAGCTGCGGAAGGCAGCAAAGAAGCAACGCGCACTCGACGTCTCAGCACTCCTCTCGGCGAAACTCGAGCCCTATGGCGGCGACGTCATCAGTGAAGCGGCGAAGCGCCTCCAGACGCAGCCAGAACACCTCCTGAAGACCATCAAGCGTTTCTCGACAGAAATCGCTGCTCTCCGCAAATCCATTCCCCGTGGCTGAGAGGTTTATTCCACAGCGATTTTCTCGAGCATCTCCTCAACAGCAGGGATGACGACGCGGCCGTCATCATAGACGAGCACGTCCATTTTCGGCACGGCATCAGGCGTCGGGATCGTCACGACGACTTGCCAGTAATCCTCGTGCCGTATGCTCTTCAAGACTTCTGCACGCTCATTCTGCTCGATAATATTATTGCGCAAGGCATCCGCCTGGAGCGCCATCACAGGGTCTGCCTTCGGGTCGAAACGTGCTGCGAGGAGGTCGGCGACGCGCGCGTTCTGCTCCTTGAACTCCTCGAGCGCTATGCGCTCAGCGTCAGCCTTCGAGGGCGTGCACGCCGAGAGCAGGAGGAAAGTGATGAAGAGAAGCGTAGGAATTACTCGTTTGGGGCTTGGAGCTGAGCGTCTCATCGGCGCACCGCCCAAGCGAAGAGCCCGAGGAGGATGCACGCGCCGCCGATGAGCATCGCGCCGGTCCCCGCGAGGAAGTGCCAACGCGCGTCAATGAAGCGCGCAAGGCCCACGAGCGCGAAGACGACCCCGAACGCGATGACGAGGAACACGATGAGCGCCTTGATCACGTGCCGCACGGTCTCGTGAATGCGCCGCTGCGCCTCATCCATCGTTTCGATGGCTGCTTCTTTCACGCTGCCAACGAGCAACCCTGTTGTCGAGCTGAAACTCTTGAGGAGTTCCTTCCACCACGCGCGTTGCGCCATAAGCTTGTGCTCCATGAGGTAGTATTTATGTGTTTGGACTACGAGTGTGGACTATGCGTTTGGACTACGAGTTTGGACGAGGGAGCCTGGGTTGTTGCGAGGAGGACAACAGATTTAAAAAGCCGCCTTGCTTGCGTTCCACCCATGTATAGTGCTCCGAAGCACCTCGTCGCGACAATCACTGAGAAGACCGATGTGCATGAGGGAGTCAAGCGCTTCGTCTTGGCGCTGAGCGAGCCCATCACTTTCGTGCACGGACAGTTCGTGAACCTCCGCTTCCCCGGCGAGACGCGCTACCACGCCTTCAGCATCGCGAGCAGCGAGGCCTCGCACGAGAACATCGAGCTGTTCATCAAGCAGGCGCACGAGTTCACGACGAAACTCTTCGCGAGCCCCGTCGGGACGAAGCTCGAGTGCCTCGCGCCGCTCGGCCGCTTCACGGACCCGAGCAAGATGCAGGGCGACGTCGTCATGATCGCGGGCGGCGTCGGCATCACCCCCCTCCTGAGCCTCGTGCGCACCGTGCGCGACAGGGACCGGCACGACCGCCGCTACTGGCTCTTCTATAGTTGCCGGACGCGCAGCGCCATCATTAACGAGGATGAGCTTCGCGCGCTGGGCGAGCAGAACAAGAGTATCCGCGTCGTGCTGACACTCACGCGCGAACAACCAAGCGACTGGGACGGAGAGCTCGGGCACATCGACGAGACCATGCTGCGCAAGCACCTCGGCGACCTCACAGGGAAGACCTTCTACATGTGCGGGCCGAACCGCCTCATTGATGGCATGAAGGACGTGCTCACCACGGCGGGTGTTCCTGAAGAGCGCATCTGCACAGAAGGCTGGGGTTAACAATACTTTTTTATACTCGCCGCCTTGGCGAGGTCTTCGAGGTGAGTCCCCATGCGTATAGTTTTTTTCGAGGTTCACGACTGGGAAAAAGCGTTCCTCGAGGACAAACTCCGCGAGGACGGCCACTCGTTCTATGCGTGTCCGCTCCAGGATGCGAAGCGCGAAGAATTCCTGGACGCCGAAGCGATATGCACGTTCATCTACAGCAAGGTGACGCGGGACGTCATCGAGGCGCTGCCGCAGCTCAAGCTCATCGTCACGCGCAGCACGGGCTACGACCACATCGACCTCGCCGCGTGCCGCGAGCGCGGCATCACCGTGTGCAATGTGCCCAGTTACGGCGAGAACACGGTTGCGGAGCACACCTTCGCGCTCATCCTCAACCTCTCACGCAACGTCCATAAGAGCTACCTCCGCACCATCCAGAACGACTTCCGCATCGACGATTTGCGTGGCTTCGACCTCAAGGGTAAAACGCTCGGCGTCATCGGGGCGGGGCACATCGGCCTCCATGTCATCAAGATCGCGAAGGGCTTCGGCATGCACGTCCTCGCCTTCGACCCTAAGCCGCAGCCCTTCATCGCTGACATCCTCCACTACCGCTACGCGAGCCTTGACGAAATCTACACGCAGAGCGACATCATCACGCTCCACGTCCCTCTCAATGAGCACACGCGCCACCTCATCAATGCGGAGGCAATCGCGAAGATGAACGGCGTCATCATCATTAATACTTCGCGCGGCGAAGTCATCGATACAGACGCGCTCTATGAAGGATTGAAAAGCGGGCGCATCAAGGGAGCGGGCCTCGACGTCATCGAGCAAGAACGCCTCATCACGGAAGAGCACCAGCTCCTCGCGGTGAGCCCGAACAAACAAGACTGGAAGACACTCTATGAGAACCAAGAAATCCTGAAGATGCCAAACGTCGTGTTCACGCCGCACAACGCGTTCAATAGTCAGGAAGCGCTCGAGCGCATCCTCGAGACGACCGTTGAGAACATCACGGCGTACGCGCACGGGCGCCCAACGAACACCGTTACCTAACACCCCCTTCGCTCCCACTCCTTATTGCTCGACGGGTGCGCCGCACCAGTTGCAGTAACGACTCTTAGGGTGGAGCTTCGCACCGCACTCAGTACAGACGAGGTGCGTCACCTGCCCACGCGCCTTGACGCGCTCACGTATCACCTTGTGCGCGGTGCCGCGCGCGGCGTCGAGCTCTCGCCGTTCTTGCTCGCCCACCTTCTTCGACGAGCGCGCCACGACGAACTGCACGATACTCTTGAAGACGCCGATGAAGAAGAACGCGAGGCCAACCCAGAAGAAGATCGCTATGTTCGCCTCTGGGTTACGCGCCTCGATGAGCTTCGAGTACCCCATCATGACGAGGCCAACAACCAGGTAGACTACACCAGGGATTCGTGCCACTGCTCACCTCTCTCGAAGCCTAGAGTGGGGAAGGTTTAAAAATCTCACGCTTGAGCTCATCAAGAGAGGCGAAGGCGCGCTCGCGGAGCTTGGCGACGCCCCAGCCGAGGACGCGCGCCCGCTCTTCCTCATGCAGCTTCCGGAGCTTCTCAGGGTTGTCTTTTGCGGCGATCGTCGGGTCATAAATAATGACGTTGTTCCTCAAGCGGTCGTCGAGCAGCAGCATGGGCGCTGAGAAGTATGCGAAGGGCCGCTGCGTGAAAGGAACGGGGTTCGCGACGGGATTTTCCGCTTGGGCGAGCATGTACGCGGCGTACACAGCGATGTCCTGCTCGACGAGAATGACGCGCTGCAAGCCTTCATTGCCGGGAGCGCGAGCGCGGAGATTCCTATAATGAGCGATTGTTGGACGACGAGCTTCCTGCGGCCCAATGAGCCCTGGCTTGATGCTCCTCGCAACAATGTGCGCGTCCCCGTTCGTCTTGGGCACTGAGAAGAGGCTGTAGCGATAGCGCTGCCGCTTACGCTCCTTATGAGGAATCGTGCAGGAGAGCACCACTCCGTCGAGCTCGTACTGCGTCTCGAACCTTATCGGCGCATGCAGCGCTGCGTAGCGGGCGAGCCGTTGGCCATCAGCAAGGTCATCCCAGAAAACATAGCGCGTGACGCGGTCAGCGCCGCGCACAGGCTTGAAGCGGTAGCCAATGCCGCGTCCCTCTCCTGGCTTTCCAAGGCGTGGCAGCGCTGCTAAGAGGTCGTCCATGATGGATTTCCGCTCACGCATGGCCCGCTCGAGCGTCCGCGTCGGGAGGTTGAGCGTCTCGCCA
>RFKA01000083.1 GCA_003694385.1 Candidatus Woesearchaeota archaeon
AGCAAGACGTCGCGAAGTTCCTCGCCGACCTCCGCACGTGCAGGCTCGCGGCGCGCTACGCGTTCATGGCCACGAACAACGACTACACCCCGCTCGCGAAAGACTATGCGGCTGCAGAAGGCCTCAGGCTCTACACGGTGCAGCCCACGCCACTACGTGGAGCGCTCTTCGAGCGGCTCTCACGCATCGTGCGGCCGTACTGCCTCGTGAGGGAGATCCTGTCCGGCCACGGCCTCCCTCGAGAGTTCAAGAGAAGGTGATACCAATGGCACTAGAATTGTTACTGGAAAGAGCACAGGAGCAAACCGCGAAAGAGGCGGCTTCCCGCATGGAAGAGGACCGTCTCATCGCGCTCGCACGCCAAGCGAAGCCGGACGCGCCAGCGCGAGCCCACAAAGCCCTCGCCCGTAAGATGAAGGAGAGCGCGAGCATCTATCAGGCGGTGAAGGCGAGCGCCGCGCAGCAACGACTCCGGGGGGTCACGAAGGGCCTCGAGTCGCTCACTGACCGCTTTGAGCGGGCACAGCAGCGCATCAATGATGCTTGGCTCCCCGAGCACCCATCAGCGTATTATCGCCCTGAAGAGCGGCTCGTCCTCGCGCTCTCTAAAGGACTCGATGCTGTTGGGCAGTACTTCGGCCTCGCAGTGGCTCCGCGGTATGAAGAGCGTCTCATTGATCGTGTCAAGGAACGATTCCGGGAAGCGACGCTCAAGGACCTCGAGAGCGGCGTCAAGGAGCTCAAGATGCTCTACCAGCATGTCGACGCGCTCCGTAAGGACTACGAAGAGAACCTGCACGCATACCGCGCAGAGGTCTTCACACACCAGGGCTGGCTTGACGTGGCCGAGCAGCGGCTCGCCGAGATACCGCGCGAGCTGAAGCGTCTCAGGGAAGAACTCGCGACGCTCAAAGAAGGGCCGGATGGCCCGGCCTATGAGAAAGCCCTGGGTCGGGCGCGGGAACTCGCTGAGGAGCGGCGCCTCTACCGACGCGCACTCAGCGAGAGCACGAGTGCCATCATGGTGAAGAAAGGGCTTATTGAGAAAGAGCAGGAGCGACTCGCCCACTTGGAGCCAATGCTCGAGGCAATACAAGAGTTCAGCGTGCACATGGACGGCTTGCGGCAGGACGCCGCGCTCTACACTGATGGCGCACTCAGTGTGAGCCCCCAGACGCTCAACCAGTACGGCGTTCTCGTCGCCCGCGTCAGGAAGACGATAGGTGCGTTCAATGAGAGCTTCAAAGAGAGCGTTGACGCGTTCACAGAGAGCGTCCCCCTTCCTGACGGTGACGCGTTCATGAGCCCTGAGCAATTCAAGGAGCGCCAGCAAGCGCGTATCAAGGACGCGCGCGCCTTCGCCGAACGCCTCGCAGCGGAAGACCTTGGTTACGAACAATGATTGTGAGGTAGTGCGCGAACGAGAGGACTGCTGCCGCTGCTGCGAGCCACGCGAGCGGGCTGACAATCAACAAGGAGAGATGCCTCCAGCGGAAGGAGAGGTCTGTCGCGAAGAGCGCATAGACGAGCACCATCTCAATGACCGTCTTCGCCTTCCCCCCAAGGTTCGCCGCGAGTGGCTTCTTCGAGAGCGTGCGGAGGCCGTTCATGGACAAGTCACGAATCAAGATGATGAGGAACGGCGTGAGGGGGAACACGTGCCGGTACACATACACGACGAGGATGCTCAGGATGAGGATCTTGTCAACAAGCGGGTCGAGAATTTTCCCTTCTTTGGTGGGCCCGTCTTTGCGCGCGAAGAACCCATCCAAGTAGTCAGTGAGCACCCCGAGCGTGAAGAGCACGATGCCTGCGACCGCGGCCCACGGAGACGGGAAGAGAAACGCGAGGAGTATGGGGATGACGAGGAGGCCGCGGATGAGCGTGAGGACGTCGGCGCGCCGCATGAAGAGCCAGAGTGGCGCGCGTCGTCTCATAACCCGAACCTCCGCGCCGCGCGCAGCAACAAAGGCGCCTGGGGACCACCAAAGACGCGCGAGTAAGGCTGGACGAGAATCGCTTCTGCGAGGCCCGCAGCGTTCGCCAGGAAAATGTCCATCGAGACACGGTCACCAATGAGCGCCGTTTGCGACGGCAGGGCATGGTAATGCTTGAGAATCTCATCAACAGCTATCGTCGATGGCTTCTCCCTGTTCCCCGCGCAGAACAAGGGGAGTCCGCGGAGCCGTTGGGCACGCTTCCGCCCATTCGAGAGGACGCCCAGCGCGAATCGTTTCGCGAGCTTTTCAATGAGCGCCCGCGTCTTCTCGTCAAGCGGCGCGCCGTGCGCGGCGAGCGTGTCATCAAGGTCGAAGATGAGCGTCGTAATACCTTTCTTCTTGAGGGCGTCGTAGTCAATAACGTGGATGCTCGCTACCTCAACAAAGCGTAGCGGTCGGCGCCGGAGCCGATGGGCGAGGTACGCACAGTAACCCCTGATGTTCATCACGAGCTACCAGATGAGGAGCTATTAATATGCTTCGCCTTACTTGCCGTTCTCGTTGAAGTGCTCTCGGAAACGGCTCTGGAAGTAACGGTCGACGCACTGCTCGAGGAGGTCGAGGTCGCTCTTGGGGCTGAGGACGCCAGAGAATTCGGCAAGCGGCATAGTGAACCCGCCCTCGTCAGCCTTTCCCCCGAAGCGACGAATCTCCGGGAAGGTCTCATGGATGAACTCTTTCGGCCGTTCTTTCGCTGAGCTCGTCCGGACAGAGCCACGCACAATGTCATCAATGATGCCGTAGACGACGACCGTGTGCATTCCATCAACATTCACGAGGAGGTCTGCTATCTGCGGGATGACGTCACTATCGTTTTTCGTGAGCACTCCCGCGCTGGCGAGGACGTAGCTCCCGATGCGCACATGGCGTTGTGGGTCCACGCCGCGCGCGAAGCCCTCAAGCCCCTTCTCCGACAGGCTCTCCTCAGAGATCTCTCTGAACGTCTTCATGTTCGCGAAGCCTGCGAGGTACGCTGCTGCTTCAAAGTCCTGGCGCGTCGCTTTAAGAAAGTCCTTCGTGTCCGTGTAGATGCCATGGAGGAGCGCCGTAGCGAGCGACTCGCTCTCTTCATAGTCCAGGAGCTTGCCGCTTTTCAAGTACTGGGTGTAAATTGTTGCGGTCGCACCAATGTTCGGGCGAACATCGTCGTAGAGCGCCGCGAGAGCTTCCTCACCCTTCACTGCTCCGTGATGGTCGACGCGGCTAATCAAGGGCAGCTCTGTGAGGTGCTCGGCAATATCGCTGTCAGGTCGTTGTGAGTCGACGACAGCATACCCAGCGAACTGGCTGAAATCAAAACGCCCTTCCGTCTTCTGCTCTTCTTCTCTGCGGTCGTAGTAGGTGAACTCTATGCCGAGCAGTTTCATCGCTGCGCGATTCTCCTGATGGCTCACGGGTTTCGCATGCAGGATGACGGTGTCGATGTCCAGCGTTGAGAGGATGCGTCTGTGCGCGAGCGCTGACGACATGCTGTCAGGGTCCGGCGCGCCCTCGAGCGCGATGAGTACCGTTTTACCCTTGAACGGCTCATAGGTCTCGATGAGCTTCTTCAGACTCCCCGCCATACGGTGAGAATCGTTGTTTGCCTTATAAGCGTTCCCTTGTAATTGGGGCACTACGAAGCTTTTTAACGAGTGTCTTTGCCCCTGAATTTGTGCTCATCGCGTTCACCCTCGCCTTACTCAATGCAGCGCTTACGTGGTTCGGCACCTACGTTGTGCGCCTCCCCGGCTTCGACCTCACCCCAATGGGAATTTTTCTCGTCGCGCAGGGCGGGGAGAGCATCCTCCTCGGCGCGGTCTTCTTAAACGCGTCCTATATCCTCCCGAAGCCGAGCCGGCTGGGCTGGGCGTGGCTCCAGTTCCCCTCGACAGTGCTGCTCGGCTACCTCTCGTTCATTGCGCCGAACCCCTACCTCATTATCATACTCTACCACGTCATCAGCGTCGCTGCGGGGCTCGCGCTCCAGATGTTCGATGGGCGGTACGTCCTCTACACGCTCGTGAATATCGCGTTGTGTTGCGCGGCGGCTCGCATCGCGACTCTTCTCCTCTAACCCCCCTCTTCAGCTATCTCGCCTGTTCGTCTATCTCGCCAGTTCGTCTATTTCGCACAAAGCAATAGCGCGTCACGTCGATGTACGCGCGCGGCTTTGTATGGTGCTGCATCGTGCGTTTGAGGGGGAAGCGCAAGGCTATTGCTTCCGTGACTGCGAAACCCGCGTCGCGCGCAAAGGCGCGCACGAA
>RFKA01000084.1 GCA_003694385.1 Candidatus Woesearchaeota archaeon
AATTTAATCTACTTATTAGTAATAACTATTTTTTTAGCGTGACAATGAGAACTGTTGATGATATATTATCAGAAGGAGAAAGAGCTCATTATGAAGCAGGATGGAGGAATTTCAAAGGAAAGTACAGACCAAACTCTCCGAGAAATGTTCATTCTGGAATGCCTGTAATAAGTGAGGTTTATCGTTTTGAGGATTATCCTCTTTTCCGAGCACACGTATTTGGCAAAAGATTAAGAACGTTTGACCCCTATTTTATGACAACAGAGGGGGGCAGAGGTTATATCCACCCATTTTGGCATGCGGAACATTATTTTATGGTTATAGAGCAAATGTATCATGCGAGTAGAAGGAACCTGAAAGGAGATGAGGAACACGATAAAGAAATTGCGAAAGATGTGCCCCACGAGTTTAAATGGAGAAAGCCAGTGTTCTGGGGAGATATCATTTCCATAGAGCTTATGATAGAACAAAAGGGGCGAGTTCGTTCTCATGATAGAGAAGTTGGTCATTTTACGTTGTATTCAGATAAAACAAACGAGAGATTATCTTACATGTCCATTTTAACATTCTGGCAACCAAGAAGCTATGTGCGAGATATAGAACGAATAAGACGAGGAGACGATGCAATTGATGACTTAATCAGGAAAATTGAAGCACAAGCTATTAATCATCGAAGACTAAGAAGCCCACGGAAAACTCTGAAGGTCACGGAAAATGACTTGGTTGAGGCTCTAAGGAGAGGTTATATTCCCGAAGAAGAATTACATGACTTCTTCTCGTTGTGGGATGACGACCCAAAAATAAGTTTCTTTGCGTAAGCTCGCCGAGATGCCGCCGCTAAACGACCACTATGGGCTCGTCTAATGGGGTACCAGTAATGACTGCATTCACCGCGTCGTTCGCATCAAGCTCTCTCCCACCAATGAACCCGACGATGTAGCGCGAGCCATGCTTGAGCGTGCGCACCTCAGCCTCGCCCTCGGCGAGCTCGCCGCAACGATGGAAGAGCGGCTCACTGTACGCGCCGCACGCAGACTCGATGATAAGCGTGTGGCCATCAAAGTCGTCGAAAGCCTGGTCGAGGTCTCCCGCGGGGCGCGTCTCCTTCACAGCGATACCATTGTTCGCGAGGTAGAGCTGGAGGTTGATTGCAGCAGCGACGGTCGCCCCCGTCTCTCCGACGATGATGCGCACGTCCTTGCCGGCGAGCATCGCGGGGAACTCAGGAGTCACGGGCTTCGTGCCAAGCGATGAGAGATACGCAGCGACGGGTGACTTCCCTTCTCGCGGTTTCTCATCAGCCGTCGTCTCCTCTGTCGTCGTTTCCTCCGTTGCGTCTGTTGTCTCTTCCTCTGTTGTCTCCGCAGTTGTCGTTTCAACAACGTTGTCAATTTCTTTTTCCATTGCTTCGTCGAGGTCGCAGACGCCGTTCTCGTCGTCGTCCGCGCAGCAACGGCCGTCAATGCGCACCCACGCGCTCGGCGTGCACGGAGCAACTTCTTCACTGCCAGTGACTGCTTCAGGACTGTCGCTCACGCCCGCCACCCGAACTCCTTCGTCTGCGCCACCCGTAGTGGTTGAAGGCTCGACGGGCGTAGTCGTGCAGGACACTAAAACAACCGCAATGATGAGGAACATCCAAGGCTTCATCGCACCACCTTTAGGAGCGGAGGCTCATGGCCCTCCTCCTGCTATGCGGAGGGAGGGATTTGAACCCCCGAACCCACTAAGGGACAGGATTGCTGTCCGCGGCACCATAGTGCGCGCAGTTTTAAGTCCTGCGCAGTTGACCAGGCTGTGCCACCTCCGCGCCTTCGCGTTCGAGCTCTCGCTGTTCTTTAAAGCTTTGTTGGTCTCTTGAGCTGCTCGAGCTTGCTAATCTCTTCGTCGAGCGACTTGAGGAACTCTTCACCGAGCTTTCTGATGAGCTCTTCGTCTTCTCCGATGGGCAGCCCCTGCTGAGATTTCTTGAGCAACTTGTTGATGGCTCGCTCGATGAGCTCTAAATCCCTCTTTTGTCGTTCTTGCTCCTTTGCCAAGGCTTTGAGTCCGATGTGCTTCTCCCATTTAGACTCTTTCCGCTCAACGCGCTCCAAGGTGTGCAGGTAGCTGATAATCTTCCTCACGTAATCAGTGATTTTCTCGTCGTTCTTATTGACGATGAATGTTTCGAGTGCATCGATGAGCTTCGTCACATTCGTGAAAACTTTCCTGATGCGCTCAAGGTATCCCGCGATTCTATTGATGTTCATTATTCCCTCCCGATGAGGTCCGCGGCAGACGCGCCGAGGACCGCCAAGATGCTGATTGACCCGACGATACGGTAGATGAGTGAGGGCTCTGTTTGTCCGTCAATGAAGCCGAATATTGCGAGGACGAGGATGATGACCAAGAGCGATGTGAAGTAGACGGTCAACACCCTGAGCGGCATGTATTTCCAGATGCGCTTGTCGACGCGCCTGAAGCCAGTAAAGTACATGAAGAGTAACGCGAGCATGAACGAAACGATGTAGAGAATCGTGGCGCGCCCCACTGAGAGCTCGGAGGCGATCTCCGTGCCGTAGAAGAACGCGAAGTGACCAACGACGCCGAAGAACGCCCCGACGATAGCCTTCGTGAAATCCCTGCTCGTCACTTTCGAGAGCGGACTAACCTTCACGTCCCGCTCGATCGCCCTTTCAATCTCCTCGAGCTCCTTCAGCTCGGACAATTGCCCCTGCTCGGCTTCTTCCAGGGTTTGTGCCTGCTGGGTGAGAGCTCCCTCTTGCTGCTCAACAGAGTGCTCCTCGCTGAGAATCGCTGATTCTTGCTGCAGGAGGCGCTCCTGGTTCTTCAGAATCTTCCGCAACAGGCGCTTTATCTCCAGGAGGTCTTTCTTCATATTTCTTGACACGACGCTCAAGCTATAAAATGCTTTCGGCGCTCACTACGTCAATAGGAAGACAAAGAACGCGATGAGGCCGAGCACAATGAAGATATTCAGGAGCAGCGTGAGCACGAGATACAAGAGGTAGGCTTGCTCTCGCCCCTCAGGCGTCGTTATCCATCGCTCCCACACAGGCTTTGGCTTCGTCACCATCACTCTCGGGAGACGCCGAAACTATAAAAAGAGGTGTGCTTTCAGTGCAGCATGCGTCAGGCAGTCTTGCTCGTCCTGCTCCTTGCTTGCCAGACAGTTGCCTGCCAGACAGCGAGTACGATGAACATCACGAGCACGTTTACAGGAGAGATTCCCGTGCGCTACACGTGCGACGGCGCCGACGTCAACCCACCGCTCACGATTCGTGGCGTACCCGCGGGCACGGAGAGCCTCGCCCTCATCGTTGACGACCCTGATGCCCCGCTCGGGACCTGGACGCACTGGGTCGTCTGGAACATCCCCGTCGGCGACATTGCCGAGAATAGCGTGCCGGGGGAGCAGGGAACGAACAGCTGGGGCAAGAACGCGTGGGGCGGGCCGTGCCCGCCGAGCGGCACGCACCGCTACCGCTTCACCGTGTACGCGCTCGACACGAAACTCGACCTCCCACCAGCAACGACGAGCGACGAGCTCAAGCAGGCGATGCGCGGCCACGAACTCGCTCGCGGCACACTCACGGGCCACTACCAGAGGACAGGATGAAGCATTACCGCGTCACAATCTTCGGGAGCGCGCGCATCACGCAAGGAGACCCGCGCTGGGCACTCGTCTATAGCATCGCGAAGATGCTCGCCGAGGAACGCATCGACGTCGTCACGGGCGGCGGCCCAGGACTCATGGAGGCGGCGAGCGCCGGACACCACGTCGGGCGGAAAGAGAAAGGCTTGCAGAGCATCGGCCTCCGCATCGCGCTCCCCTTCGAAGAGAAGGACAGCTTCCACCTTGACATCAAGCAGGAGTTCAAGCGCTTCAGCGCACGGCTCGATAAATTCATGGAGCTCTCGAACGCGGTCATCGTCGCGCCCGGCGGCATCGGGACGATGCTCGAGCTCTTCTACGCGTGGCAGCTCGTGCAGGTCAAGCATATCACGGAGATCCCCATTATCCTCCTCGGCGAGCGCTGGCGCGGCCTCCTCGCGTGGCTCAAGAAAGAGCTGCGCGACGAAAAGCTCATGGACAACGAGGATTTCCGCTACATCTACCTTGCGACGACCTGCGACGAAGCCCTCGAGCTCATCAGGCACTTCCATGCTCGCTGGGAAGAGGGTAAGCCGCAATGCACTGATTACCACAAACACCAAAACTACTAGTGTTACGGACCCTGGCCAAGCAGAACTAAGTTCCGTGACCGCAGCCAGGTTTTCTCTGCTTGACGACTGCCTCTATTGACAAGCTCGTGAACATTCGCTCGACTGTCCCCCTTACTCAGTTTCGGAGTGAAGCGCTTACTTGCTGAGCTTACCCTTGATGACTTTGAGGCGGCCGAAGTTCTCACGCTCCATCTCCTCGAGGCGCATCGTGATGTAGGTCTTGTCGTCATTGAGGCGCGGGAGCAGAATCTGCTCGAGCGCGTTCACTTTCCGCTTCGTCTTCTTGATCTCCTCCGCGAGGCGTGCCATCGTCGCCTCGAGCTCCGCCACCTTGACAAGCGAGGAGAGGAGCGACTGGAAGCGCCGCGCAGCCTCGTCGAGCTCCAGTGACGAGCTGATGAGGGAGTAGCCCGCACCCGTCTGCGTGGGCAGCGAGAACACGGGGACGCGCACGCCCATGACTGCCCGCGTACTCACCGTCACCTCTGTGATGCTTGGTACGGTCTCGGCGGCCCGCCGCACTTCCGCAGCGCCATTGAGCGCCTGTGCAAGGATGAGCGCCTTGAACGCCTCAGCGACTGCTTCGTCGACTTGTTTGCGGAGCGTCTTGAGCTCGTCAACGATAGCGAAAAACTCCCCGATGAGCGCGTCACGCTTCTCCTTCAAGAGCTTATGCCCTTTCGTCGCGAGCTGAATCTTCTTCTTCGTCGCTAAAAGGGCCATGCGTGTCGCGATGAGTGCCAATGCTTCACCTCGGGTAGTACTTGTCGATGAACGAGAGCTTGATTTTCTTCAACTCTTCGCGCGGGAACAACCCGAGGAGCTCCCAACCAATCCGAAGCGATTCCTCGATGCTCCGGTCCTCGTCGTGGCCTTGCCGTATAAACGCATCCTCGAAGCGCTCAGCGAACTTGAGGTACAGCCTGTCGCGTTCCGAGAGCGCCTCTTCCCCGACAACAGCAACGAGGTCGCGGAGATCCATGCCCTCCGCGTACGCGGCGTACAACTGGCTCGCCACTCCTGCATGGTCCCCACGCGTCTTTCCTTCACCAATACCCTCGTTCATCAGACGGGACAGTGACGGCAAGGGGTTAATTGGTGGGTAGATGGCCTTCCTGTGCAGGTCCTTCACCAGAACAATCTGCCCCTCAGTGATGTAGCCCGTGAGGTCGGGAATCGGGTGGCTAATGTCGCCCTGAGGCATCGTCAAGATGGGAATCTGCGTGACACTCCCCGGTTTCCCCTCAATCTTCCCTGCGCGCTCGTAGATATTCGCGAGGTCTGTATACATGTAGCCCGGGTAGCCGCGACGCCCAGGAATCTCGCTGCGCGCAGCGCTAATCTCACGCAGCGCCTCACAGTAATTCGTCATGTCCGTCAGAATGACGAGGACGTGCATGCCCTTCTCGAACGCGAGGTACTCGGCCGTCGTTAAGGCGATGCGCGGCGTGATGATGCGCTCAATCGTCGGGTCGTCAGCGAGGTTGATGTACGCGACCATGTTCTCAATAGCCCCTGTCCGCTCGAAGTCGTTCATGAAGAACTTTGCTTCTTCGAACGTGATACCCATCGCGGCGAAGATGACTGCGAACTTCTCGCCTTCCCCACGCACCTTCGCTTGGCGAGCGATCTGCGCGGCGAGCGCGTTGTGCGGCAGGCCCGCCTCTGAGAAGAGGGGGAGCTTCTGCCCGCGCACGAGCGTGTTCATC
>RFKA01000085.1 GCA_003694385.1 Candidatus Woesearchaeota archaeon
CCACCCACCAATGCCTGCGCCGACGATGAGGAGCAAGACGATGAGCGTGGCGACCGGGAAGTGCACGGCGTGCGTCACCGTCGATCCCGTGACGCGCCGGATTGCCGCGTCGACTTCTCGGCGTGAGTGACCCTGGCTCAACAAATAGGTGCGAAGCTGCGCGAGATTATACCCCTGAGAGAGGTACTGCTGGAGGTACGCGTCCAGAGGGTCAATCCCGCTGGGTTGCCCGACGGTCCACGTCGTCTTCCCAACATTCTTGAGGCACTCCTCGACGAGGCTCTTCGGGTACCCGTGCTTCTTGAGCGTCTCGCGAATCTGCGCGTGCGAGTAGCCCTGCGCGATGAGCCGCTCAACGTACTCCATGAGTGCCTGGTTAACCATTTCACTGCCTCATTCTAAGCTTCGGTCATTCTATGCTTCGGAAAGGATTCTTTAAAAATCTTCCTTTGCGTCGTCGCTCTCACACAGTGACCAAGCATCTTTAAATAACGTGTTTCTGTTGGGTGAGGTATGCACGCGTCAGACGAGCACCGGCGGCAGAAGCGACACGACGCGCTCATTGTCTTCTTCGGCGCAATTCTCCTCACGATCGTCATCCTCATCAGGACGAGAACATTAACGGTGCTGTCGTGGTGGACGGAAGACCTCGACCTCTTCGTCCTCCCCCTCACGACCCTGTTCCTCACGATTGTGTTCGCGCGGCTCGTCTCGAAATTCCTGAATAACTACTTCCGTGCAGCAGCCGGCCACCTCTTCACTGTCGACCGAACACGCTACGCGCTCTTCACGAAACTCTCAACGCTCCTCATCTACGTGCTGGGCGCCGGCGTCATCATCTACCTCATTCCCAGCTTGCGCAGCCTGAGCTACAGCATCTTCGCCGGCGCCGGCGTCCTCGCCATCATCATTGGCTTCGCGACGCAGAAGACTTTCGGGAACCTCGTCTCAGGAGTAATGATTGCCGTCTACCAACCTTACCGCATCGGCGACCGCGTCAGCGTCGCTGGCGAGTACGGCGTCATCGAGGACATCACGCTCCGGCACACAATCATCAATACGTGGGACAACAAGCGCGTCGTCATCCCGAACAGCAAGATGGACGAGGAAGTCATCGATAACTACACGCTCGAGGACCCACGAATTCTTGGCTGGATCGACATCGGCATCAGCTATGACAGTGATATCGACCTCGCGCGCCGCATCATGCGCGAGGAAGCGATGGCCCACCCTGATTTCCTCGATAACCGCGCAGAGACGGACCTGCTCGCTGGCGACGAGCCCGTGCGAGTCCGCGTCGTTGACTTCACTGACAGCGCCGTTATGCTCCGCCTCTACTTCTGGGCAGCCGACCAGCCGACGCGTTTCAAGATGGGCTGTGACTTGCGTGAACGTATCAAGAAACGCTTTGCGAAAGAGGGTGTTGAGATCCCCTACCCCTACCGGACGATTGTCTACAAGAAGGACCTGCCGAAGAACGCATGAACAATTCTTATGCTTGTCCTTGTGGGGCTGTCCTGCTGGCTGCAACCAAAGATTTATAAGGGGTTTCCTGTTCACGCGCGGAACATGGAGCTCAATGTCATCGAGAAGAAGAAAGGTCGACTCGTTTTTGAACTCCCAGGTGAAGACCACACGTTCTGTAATGCACTCAAGACAGAGCTCTGGAACGACAAGGATGTCAAGGCCGCCACGTACTCAGTGAAGCACCCGCTCCTGCCCGTCCCGAAGTTCATCATTGAGGCAAAAACCGACGCGCTGAAAGCCTTGAAAGGAGCTATCGAGCGCCTCCAGAAGCAGTACCGGACTATGGGCACCGCATTCAAGAAACTCTGAGTGTGGCCGCTTCTCCACCCTATCTGTCGTGTTGCTTTGCTCGGACTTAGTGAAGACTCATGTCCTCGCAAATCAATCTTTGAAATCTTCCAAATTCATAAGCTGGCCTTGAACTACCACTTCGAACTTTCTCGTTGCTTTGTGAACAGCAGGTGCATGAAGAATTTCAGAACACTGAGCAATGGTCTCTAGGCGTTGTCGCCCTCGTCAAGCGCACCCCTCAATGGCTTGTGCTCTGGCTCGCGCACGTCGTACTTGTCCACGATAAGGTCGAAGAGTTGCGGCTGGATACGCAGGATATCCTTGAGTGTGATGAAGCCAATCATCTTCCCATCGTCGAGCACGGGCAAGTGCCTGCACTCGTGGTCGCGCATCGTGTTCAGCGCCGCAAAGATATCGACGCCCGGACTCGTCGTGTGCATCTTGTCGGCGGGCGTCATGATATCACGGCCCTGGGTCTTATCAAGGTCTTTTCCTGAAGCCACGCCCTTCCGGACGAGGTCATACTCGGTAACGATGCCAACGAGCTGGTTTCCCTCGCGTAAGAGGAGGCTGCCGACGCGTTCATCACGCATCTTCTGCGCGAGTTCCCTCAGAGAAGCTGTTGGTGCAGCCGTGACTGGCTTACGCGTCATCACATCAATGACCTTGTAGCCAGTCTGCACGCCCTAGAGAATGGACTTGATGTTTTTAAAAATGATGGTGTGTGCCGGGAAAATTAGCCGGGGCGGCCTCCGTCGCTGCGGGGGTGCAATCACTACCCCGCCCCGGCAGGAAAGCATTACTTGTTGTGTTTCTCATAAAACCGTTCGATGCGCGCACGCATTGTTCTGAGGTTGTTGATCGCTTCTTCAACTGCAAGGCCATCAATCATGGTGTCTGCAAGTTCAGAGGGCGACGACGTGAGATAATTAAGAGCGAACTGCGTGAGCTGTGCGTACTCGTCTTCGAGTTCTGGACAGAGCAAGGTGGTGTCAACGCTCATGTCGAGCAGGGCCCTCGCTTCTCTGGAGAGGGTCTGGTAGAGCTCCTGCATTGGCTCGGGGCGTTCATCCATAGTGTCTCTCCTCTAGTCTGTTGCGATGCTCCCTTAACCAATGAGTATTTCGACATCCTTGCCGAATATCTTCTTGAGGTCATCGAAGATTGGCTGCTTGATGAACGCGTTGTGCGGCAGCTTGAGATTGGTGATGGCGTGCTCGAGCTCCTCGAGCGAACTTGCCTGGATGTTCGCGAGACCGCCGTCCTTCTTGATGACCGCCTTCTGCACTTCCTTCTCCTTCGCGTCGAGGTCGGGCGTGATGAACGCGTGCTTGTCGAGGAGCAAGACCTCGCCGTACTTGTCGCCGTACTTCACGCGGATGCGTGCGCGCTCGAGCTCATGGCCGCGCTTGCGCTGGATGTGCTCGACGAGGAACTTGATGAGTTCGCTCGCCTTCTTCTTCATCGCGTGCACATCACTCATCTGGAGCTTTCCCTTCGCGTGCTCGTTCTTCGCATGCTGGAGTTCCTGTACGAGGCGCAGGTATTTCTCAGGGACAACGCCCGCGTGGATGATAGTTTCTTTGAAGAGCGGCACGAGCTGTTCCTCGCTTGCTTTCTCGACGCCTTCGAGCTTGAGCGCGTCACGCACGACTGTTGCCGCGCTTTCCCAGAGGTGGAGCACGTCTTCTTTCTCCTTGAGGTTCGTGATTTGCTCGAAGAGCTTGTTGAGGCGCTCGAGGTACTTCTTCGCGCCGGTGAGGATCTCATCAAGTTCTTTGCCCGTGATGTTCTTCTTCGTGAGGTGCTCCATGTCCTTGCGCGTCTTGAGGATCTTCTCGAAGATCTTGACGTACTCTTCTTCGAAGATCTTCTCTTTCTTTACGAAGACGTCGCGGAGCACGCCCGCAGTCTCCTTCGGCGTTGGTGGCGGGAGTCCGTAGAGCATGATGGCGGCCTGTGTTGGTGTCTGTACTGCCCAGAACGCGTCTTCCATCGCAATCTCGTTCATCTTGAACTGCATGCGCTGCACCATCTGGTCGCCCGTGCTCTTGTACATGTCTATTGCTTCGGGGCTCGGCTTCACCTTCCCCATCTTCAGCAGTTGCTTCCACGGCATGAAGATGCCGCGGTCATAGAACGGGATGCCATCGCGGAGGAACGTGAAGATGATGGGGTTCGCCTCCTTGATATTATCCCAGAAGTCCGTGAGGATGTACACTTGGACGTTCAGCTTGTTCTTGATGCCGGTGAGCTGGCCCGCATCGTGGCCCATGCCGATGATGATGGCGCGGAGCTTGTCTTTGAGTTCTGCGCGCGTCATCTTCTTCACGTCGGTGTCATCGATGACGATGAAGACGTCGATGTCACTCTCCGGCGTGGCGCGCCCCTGGACGAGGCTGCCTGCGAGAACATAACTCACAATGTACTTCTCGAACTTCTTGAGGACCATGCTCTTGTGGATCTCCGCGATCTTTACTGCTTGGAGCATGCCCTTGTCGTGCACGATCTGGCCCAGCGCCATCATCTGGAGGAGGTCGTGCTTGCCGTCATAACATGCCTGCCAGAGCTCTGACAGGAGGAGGACTTCGGGCAGCAAGTCCTTGCTGACAATGGCTGCCTCTTTGTCCACGATGTCTTGGAGCTTCGCTTGGAGCTCCGCTTTTGGCATCTTCTGAGAATCAGTATCATCCATGAGGACGAGGACATTAATCTTGTCCTTCGCCTCGCCTTCTCTCGGCGGGGGGAGGAGCATGATGCCCATGATGTACTCGTCGAATTTCGCACGAATTTTCTTCTCGAACTGCTCGAGCGTTTTCTTCGTCGCCGCGAACTGTTTTTCTGCTTCGCTCATCGGCGTTTGTTGAGAAACGGCGCTTTCAACTCCCGAAGGGCTTTGAGTAGATTTTTTTGACATTGATTCACCTCTTCGGCGTGTGCAGCCCTTGGGCTTTTTTATAGTCTGTGGTGTGAGGAAAAAAGAAAAGATGTTTGGGGCTTTTAGCCGCTGTACTTGTCGACGATCTCCCGTGCCTGCGCGTACTGCGCGACGTCCTGCGGGCTGCCGAAGGGCTTGCCGTTCGGGGCGACCGGGAGCTGGTCGTTGCTGAAGCCTTCGAATGCCGCTTGCGGAGCGTTCTGGTACGCCGTGCTCGCGCTTTCATGCGCGCCACGCAGTGCGCCGAGGACTCCTTCAAGCGTGATCCTTGAACCCTGGTTCGCGAGGCCTCTGAGGTCGCGGCCGCGGAATCCGGGTCCGCCGCGCGCGAAGAGTTCTCTTGTCACTTCGCTTGCTTGGCTCCAGGGTTTCGCGTCGAAGACTGCCGCAAGCGTGTCTTCGCCGAGCTTGGCATAGGTGCCGCCGAGCTTCTCCTGCACGTCTTTCTTGTCCAGGCTGCTCATGTCGTCGAAGCCATTCCCGTCTTTGCCGACATGGCTGAGGGCTGCGCCGTACATCTTGCCGGCGAGGTTGTCTGTGAACGTCCTCTGCGAAGCAGCCACTTCACCTTGGATCTTCTGTGCCTTGTCGAGATAGGTCTTCTTGAATTCCTCGACACTCATTCTTTTGTTGTCATCTGCCATTTTTTTTGCACCCCCGAATATCCCAAGAAGGGAATTCGTTGTTCCTACTATTCAGTAGTAGTATATAAATCTTTCTGTAAATAATTTATAAACTTTAAAAAATATATAAATGGTTTTTTTCTCATCTAAACCACTAACAAGTGACAATAACTTCGCTTTCTGGTGGTTCCTCGACGACCTTCCGATTGAGCTCTCTGACAACAAGGGAGAAGCTTAAATCTCTTTCAAGTAGTGGTCAAGCGGGTCACGCTTACGGAACTGCGCGGGGTCGAGGTAGTCAGAGCGGTGTTCTCGGCGTTTCCTGAGGTAATCAGGAATCCCTGCTTCGTCCAGCCCTGTAATCGGGTCGACGCCTTGCTTGAGCGTCTGGAGGTATCTCGCCACGTGGCTCGCTTGGGCCGAGTCGAGGTCAAGCAGGTCCTTAACCGCAATATCGTGCCCCTGGCTTGCATAATCAAGAAGCTCTTCCAGTTTTCCTCTATCCCTGAACTCTCCAACGGGGGATAGGTCATAGTGCAAGAGCGGCAGGCTTGAGAGCCTCCTTGCTGCCGCAGAGAAATGCCCTCGCTCGAGCGTCTTTAACCAGAGCTCTCTCGTGAACCCTTCTTTGTGCTCGTCCAGAAACGCGCGGAGCTGCTCCTCAGTGAACCCGATGTAATGGCTGCTCAGCCATTTCCTGTCCTCCTCTTTGATGTGCCCCTCGTAGCGCAGCCACGCCGCGGCACGCTGCTCAACATCAGCGATGAGCGCGGCCCCATATGCGTCGCGAACGCTCTTGTCGCGGAGCAGCATCCGCCTGTTCTCTTCATCAACTGCCGTGAACCCGTCGCTGCTCTTCGGGTACTCAAACTGCTCTGCCAGCTCCTTGAGCTTCGCATCGCCCGCATCGAACATACGCCAGGCCTCGTGCCTCATCGTCTGTAAGAAGCGCTCGAGGAAATCAATCTTGACGTACGTCTCAAGGATGTGTGGCGGGACGGGCTTGCCCCTGTGCGTAGCGTGAGGGAGAATCTCGTGCAAACGATTCCTTATGTGTTCGGGCAACTCATCCTCAAAGAGGTAGTACCCGCGAAGGCCCTCTTCAGCAGCGGCTTCCTCCTGTACTGCGGCTTCCTCCCGTACTCGTTCATCCATACAATAGCCCTACGCATCCATCCCTTTTATACCTTCCTCTCTTCCTTTGGTTCTTGGATTAGGAATGAGGCCTTTTATAGACTTTATAGACTTATGAACAGATACTCTTATAAAGAGGTTGTTGCTCCTCTCGTCCACTCTTACCGGCGGCAAGGTCGCCACGTGTGCCGAGAGGCGCGAAACAGAGCACATCGCAAAAAGCGAGAAGAAGCAAATGGCAATGTATGATGTTGACCAACAAGCGCTCGTCACGGCTCTCGCAGCCGAACTAAAGAGGCAGCACGTCGTCGTCCCACCAGAATGGGCTGCGTTCGCCAAGACGGGTGCGCACAGAGAGCGACCACCCGCGGACGAGGACTGGTGGTACACGCGTGCCGCGAGCGTGCTCCGCACCGTCTATCTGCTCGGCCCCATCGGCACGCAGAAGCTCCGCACACGCTACGGTGGGCGGAAGAATAGGGGTGTTGCGCCCGACCGCTTCTACTGTGCGGGTGGCAACCACCTCCGGAAGATACTCCAGCAGCTCGAAGCCGCGAAGCTCGTTAAGCAGGAAAAGAAAGGTGCGCACAAAGGCCGTGTTATAACGCCCCTCGGAAGGAAGCTCATACACGCCATTGCAGGCGTCGTTTCAGCAGAGCAGAAAGCCGCGGCAAAGCCAGCCAAAGCCCAGAAAACAAAGCCTGCGGTGAAGACTGCAGCGAAGACTGTAGCAGAATCTGCAGCAGAATCTGCTGCAGAACCTGAAGCAAAGGCTGCGGCAAAGACTGCTCCGAAAACGGAAGCTCCAGAAGAACCTGCTATGACCGAAGCTCAGCCAGCGAAGAAACCGGCGAGAGAAGAGCAGGAGCCCGGGCCGCAAGATGAGCAAGAGCCAAAGGAGCAGGAACCTGAGCCTGCCGAGGCTACAGAACAGGATCCTGAAGCATCAACCGCTGCTGCACCGAGTGGTGGCGCCGAAGAGAAAAAACTCGAGGAGGGTTCGTAATGGCGCGCTATATTCACTTCGCGAAGAAGCAGCGCCTGGCAAAGAAAGGGCGTCAGCGACGCTGGGCGCCATTCTGGACTGTTCCGAAGATTTACGGCTCGGGGAGGCGCGTCCACCCCGGAAGGCACACGGTTGTGAAGCGCACATGGCGCCGCGGCAAGACGAAGGTGTAAGATGGAACGCACGTACACGATTCCACTCAGGCGCGGCTTCCGCAACGCCGCACGCTACAAGAAGACGAACCGCGCAGTTGCGACGCTTATCGCATTCATTGAGCGCCACATGAAGAGCGACGATGTGCGCGTCGGCCAACACCTCAATAGTTTCCTCTGGAAGAACGGCGCGCGCAATCCGCCGCCCCGTGTCACCGTTACCGCAGTCAAGGATGACGACGGCGTCGTCCGCGTCGAGCTCGAGGGTAAAAAATACAAGGAGAGCGTCAAGCCGAAACCGAAAGAAGAATCGGGAACGCTCAAGGATAAGATTGCACAAACGCTTGGCGGCAAGAAGGGCGCAGATGAGTCAGAAGCTGAGAAACAGGGAACTGAGAAACCAGCTGAGAAGAAAGCGGTGAGTCCAAAGAAGCCTCAGCAAGCGTCTGCGGCACAACCCTCTCCGCAAGCTGCAAAACCCGCCACGAAATCTCCAACGGGGACTGCCACGAAGCCGCCCGTTCCCGCAAAGGAAGAGAAGTAGTCACGGCAATTGCGCAGTGAGCTTCTTGAGTGCGCTGTCGAGGCACACGAAGAGATTCCTATCGGTCGCGCTCGCGGCGAAGCTCCCTTCTCCGACACTGATGTGCGCGTCGATTTCGAAGAGCGAGCTGGCTCCTTTCTCGTGGCTGCGCAGCGAGACCTCTAAGGTCTTGATCTCTTTGCCGTGATCGGTGAGCTGGCGGGCATAGCGCCCAACGAGCTTCTTCACGACGATGAGCTCTGCGTAATCCCTCTCTTTAAAGCCCTTCAGGACAATATTGCCCCCCAACTCTATCATAGGGCCACCTCTATGGTGGTGTAGAATACCTACCAATATATAAAATCGACGAGCAAGAAAGAGTAAATAATGTTTTCTTTATAGAAATTTTTTGTTTCTTTCTCCCCCCTACAGGTAGCTTTATAAGGAGTGGGCTGATCTCGCGCACCACACCCGAGATGTGGGCTTTGCTCGCCTGAATCGGGGGCGGAACAAAACAACGGAGGCAAAAACAATGGGTTATCTCAAATACGTGAGGGCGCTCTGGAAGAAACCGAGTGAGCACCCGCACCAACGCGAATTACTGCTGCAGCTACGCCGGGAACCAGTCACTGTGCGACTCCAGCGGCCAACGCGCATCGATAGGGCTCGTAGCCTCGGCTACAAGCCAAAGAAAGGCGTCCTCATTGTGCGTCAGCGGCTCACAAGAGGGGGGCGTATGCGCCCCGACATTAAAGGTGGCCGCCGCACAGCGCACAGCACGCAACGCAAGACGCTCAAGAAGAACTACCAACAGGTAGCGGAAGAACGCGTTGCAGTTAAGCATAAGAACTGTGAAGTCCTTGGCAGCTACCACCTTCTGAGCGATGGCAAGTACGCCTGGTACGAGGTCATCCTCATTGACCGCGAGAGCCCCGACGTGAAAGCGGACCACCGCCTCAAGGGCGTGGCGCGACAACGCGGCCGTGCGCAACGAGGACTCACGAGTGCTGGACGGAAAGCACGAGGCCTCCGCAGCAAAGGCAAGGGCGCGGAGAAAGTTCGCACGAAAGATTTAAAGTAAAACCTCTTTTTCCCATTCTCTATGACACTGGACAAGATTATGTACTGCCCGGAAGGCCACGCTGTGCCGTATGAACGCTGGAACTATGCGCGAGATTTCTCCGATGACGTTGATGCGATGAGCCTCCAGCCCACCTTCGAGAGCGGCCTCTACTGTAGTGGTTGTGAGCGTATGGGCTGAGCAAGCTGCGAGCTAACGCACGAACAAGTTATGCTTCTCCTTCCCCGCAATCTCGTTCAGAATCCGATTAACCACGACTTTCTTCGGGTCACTGAGCGTCTTCACACGCGCCTTGATGTCATCGAAACTCGTGAACTCCTTCTCTTTACGCTTTTCAAGAATCTCCCACATGTGCTTCTTCCCAACGCCCGGGAGGAGTTCAAGAGCGTGCATCCTCGTGGATAAGGGCTGCGCCTTGTTGAAGAACGCGACGAAATCCTCCTCGCGGCTCTCCACGATGCGCTTCACCGCATGAGGCAACTCGCTCTTCGCCGTCTGCGTGAGCTTCCCCATACCGATACGCCCATTCACGTGGTGCACCTTATCGCGCTCATCATCACCAATGTAGACCTGCTCGAACGGCTGCAAGTGCACGTCCTTCTTCGGGACGAGCTCGAGGAGCGCGAACTTCGTCAAGCCAAGCGCCTGCGCTATCGGCGTCTTGAGGTGGCTGGGGCGCTTGTCGAACGGGTAACCGTGTTGCAAGAAATCGAGTACAATAGCATGTTCTTCTCTCTTCCGTTCCATACGCTCGCCCCCTGGCCCATACCCAACAGTGCTAGAACAAAGGCTGTATATAAAGTTTTACTTCTTCGGCAGGTATTCCTGGAGAATCTTCATAATCTTTTTCTGGTTCTCAAGCGAGACAGTGAGCGTGTAGCCCTGCAGCACCACCTTGAGTTGCTTCTCGCTGCGCGGCAGGATATCAACGATCTTGTGGATGTGCTCGGGCTTCAGCCGCGGCAAGTTCAGGTCCTCTATCTTCTTGATGAGCTCCTTCGCCTTCGTCGGTGACAGCGAAGCAGCCTCGTTCACGTACTCCATTGTGCGGTTCGCGCGGAAGTTCAGCTCCCCGTCGCGCTTCTCAATCTTCTTGAGCGCCTCTTTCACGAGGGGGATGCACAATGCCTTCTTCTCGAGAATCTCAACCATTCATACCGCCTTGAGGTGCACGGGGTGCACGATGACCGTTTTCGTTTTGCCTAAATCCTTAATCTCGACGTCATAGCACGAGCCGTTCTTCCGCTTCACAACACCGATTTTTCCATGGAAGCGGCGGAAATAGATGCCCTTCTGGATGCTCGGCTCTGCCTTGAGCGCGACTTTATCGCCGGGCTTGAACTCTTGCAAGTACCGCCGAAGACTGACTTTGCCGCGCAGCTGCTTCGGCTTCGTGAAGATGCCCCGTGTTTTCCGCCGCGTACCGCCAATACGAGTTACCATACGTTACACTCTCAGCTTTCCTGGAACTCGTCGCGAGAAAAGGAAGCTGTTTATAAAGCTTACTGCTAGAACGCGAGGCCGATTGCGTGCGCAGCGACCACGAAGATGAGGCCGAACACGCCGAACACTGCCGTGATGATGACGCTCCAGAAACTGATGACGAGTGACGGGATGATGAGCTTGACCGCGTAGAGCGCGAAGAAGCCAATCAGGCTGTTCACGGCGAGCTTCACCGCCATCTTCATCCCCCAGATGAGGAACGCGATGAACGCGACGAGAATCGCGACGCTGATAACGAGGACGAGGAAACTCCAAAACATACGCGTGAGAACAAAAGCCCCTTTATAATCATTGCGCGACCACGCCGACTTTCCAGGTAGCTAGGCCGCAAGTGTTTTCTACAGACAGCCTTCTTTTTTGCAAATTATTTGTTCGTCAGCAGAGCCGCGTATCGCCTCCCACAATGTCCTGACGGCGAACGCCGCGAGCGGCTCGAGGTTGCGGCAATCAGCTTCGTTATACGCGAGGAGCACGTCGAGGAACTCGCCTTCTTGCGTCAAGCAATACTGTTGCCACAACAGCACCGCGTCGTCACCCGACACTCCCTGAAGCGCCGCCTCACGCGTAATCCCGAGCTGCCGCTCGATACTCTTCAGGCCGCCCGCGTAGCCGAGGCGCGCGAGCACGTGACGCACATCCACGTGGATGATGTCCTCTGGGAACACATTGCCGAAGTAGCGCCGGAGCACGGGCAGGTCGAACGATGAGCCATTGAACGTGACGACGACGCGGAAGCGCGACAAGTACTCACGAACGAGCTCCTTGTCAAGGTTGTGTCCTCGGACGAATGCCACGTAGGTTTCGCCGTCCCAGCAGCCAAGGACTGTTACGTCACCATAGCTCCCCGAGGTCTCGATATCCAAGAACACCGCCTCGTCTTTGAGGAGCGGGTAGAGGCGCCAGTGCTCGCTCTTTGGGAGGCCGAGGCGTTCGTAGGCGCGCGCTTGGAGTAGTGCTTCCGCCCGTAACAACTGTCGATCATAGAACGCTTTCCGCGCAAGGCCGAAGCCGGGGATTCGCTGCGCGGCGAGGAACGCGTCCCAGTCGTGTATGCCTGCGCGCCAGAGGCGCTGCTCGCCACTGGTGCTTACGCGGTCGAGCATGATGAAACTGCTGCGCACGAGGTGCATGCAGTGACACGCCGAGGAGTGTTTAAAGACGCTGTGTGTGCGTGACCAGTGGAAAACTATAAAATGCGCGCCGCGCTCAACACACGGTGCTCACGCTGAAGAAACACTATGAACGAAAGAGTGACGAGGAGCTCCGCGCAATACGCAAGGGCTTTGCGGACGAGCTCGCCAAAGTCCAGGCGGAACTCAAGGACTACGAGAACCGTCTCGGCGTGCTCAAAGAAGACTATGGGAAGCTCCGTGATGCCGATGAGCGCTACACGCTCTACGAGCAGAAGCTCCTCGAGCGCATCGAGCAGCTCCGGAGCGAGCTCCCCAATGATGACTTGGCGAGCCTGCACGGCAACCCCCGCGAACACGCGCGCGCAGTCCTTCAGCAGATACGCGCGCTCGAAGAGCACGGATTGTCACCCGCGGACAAGGCGTTGCACGAGACCTGGCGCCGAGCGGCACCCATGCTCGACCGCATGAAGGACTACGAAGAGAAAGTGAGTCGCCTGCAAGAACGGTGCGCGGAACTCCATGGAGAGCTTGAGAAAGTTGATGAGGCGCTCGCCAAGCGGCTCCCTTCTCAAGTGGGTGATGCGAATGCGTAGAGTTCACTCGTCGCTCCGCGCTCTGTGCGGACAAGGGTGTATTGGGTGGGCGCGATGAACACCTTCCTCATCTTCTTCTGGGTCTGGATGGCAATGGTCGCGAACAGCTTCTGGGAAGCCTACGTCGAAGGCAAGGACGCGTGGAACAAGGGCAAGGTCGGCTGGGAACTCCGCGTCGGGAAATACTCACTCACCGCGTACCAGTTCTTCCTCTGGTGGGTGATGTGGCCGCTCTTGCTCCTGCTGCCGCTCGTCGCGTACGGCTGGGATACGCGCCTCTTTGGCATCCTGCTCAGCGCGTACGCAAGTGGCATCGTGCTCGAGGATTTCCTCTGGTTCGTCGTCAATCCCGTCGTGCCATTCAAGAATTGGAACCCGCACTGGGCGTACTACTACCCGTGGCTCGTTGCGGGGCGCTTCCGCGTCCCCCTCCTCTACATTGTCGGCATCCTCGTCGCGATTCTCAGCTGGGCGTTATTCTGGCACTGAGTGCTCTTCTGGCTTTGCGTGCTTCGCGAAGCTCCCCGCCATGATGAGCGGCCACGCGATACTCGCGTCGCAACGCACCTTCACGCGCGGTGAGCGCGGCTTCACTTTGCCCCAGGTGATTGCCTCCTCGATGTTCCCGCCACTATCACTGCCGTCGAAGCCATCCGACGTGTTGATGTACACTGCGTAATCCACTCCTTCACGAAAAATATTTGTGTTCAGGATGTAGTGCTTCACTGTTCCCGCACCGAGGAGGATCGCCCCGACAGGGTCATTATTCAGCGCTGTTTTCACCATGAAGTCCATGTCTTCTGTGACATCGATGTGGAAGTCAGGGTGTTGTTGCCGGAAGAAATGACAGAGGTCGCCGAACGAACCGTCCATCAACGCCGGTACGAGTACGGGGATGTCATGCTTCGCCGCCCAGTAGAGAAAGCTCTCCTCATTATTAATCGCAAGGCCGAGCTCCCGCGTGATGACTCGAGAGGTCACCACTCGTCCCTGCTTCGTGTACTGCTCATAAACGTGCGCGAGCACCTTGCGCATGAACTTGTCGAGGGGGACGAACTGGTCGTTCGCGACGAAGATGTTTCCGATACGGTTCACGCCGTTCTCGAAAAGTACTTCGCCTTTCGCGTCAAACTCGCCGAGCCGGAACGACCCCCAGCACTTGAGCAGGTCTTCGTCGATGCCGCCACAGGCTGTCACCATGCAGCGCACGAGCTGGTGTTTTGCGAGGAACGTGATGCTCTCTCTGAGCCCGCAACTCACCATGTTGCTCGTGAAGCCAAAAAAGATGAATGCGTGTTCGCGCCGCATAATATTGATGATGTCGATTGCTTTCGCCAGGTTGCTGCCCTGAAAGCCCATGCCCGCGTAACCCTTCAGTAATTCATCGAGATTGAGGCGCTCGAAGTCAGGCCCTCTAATCTCTTTTAGTGTGCTGAGGTCCGCGACCGTGCGGACATCATTGAATTGTGCATGTTTTTCATTCATGATA
>RFKA01000086.1 GCA_003694385.1 Candidatus Woesearchaeota archaeon
CTCCAAGGAAACTCTCGAAAGATAGAATGCCCTGGCTGTGCCGCGGGGAAACAGACGTGCCCAGCTAATTGTCCCGATCTCCTCTCCAAGGAGAACTGTGGTGCAATACGATACCATGGCACGATCTACCAGAGCAGTGATGATGTCACAATCGACCCAGGAGAGCAGTTCGAGTGGATATCAGGGAATGATGGGCAAGCGTGTCTTGGCCTCCCTCCCGGCTCGAAGCAACGCATTCGCTTTGAGTACAACTACACGAAACGTGCTGGTGGCTACAAGCACCTCGTCGAGGGAGAAGTCCTCACGAACGTGAATCCATGAGTGCAGTAGGGGAGCTAGAAAACGGTGAGGACGCCACAAAGCCATCGTGGACAAGAGAGCTCCGCCATGAGCAACCACCATGAGTAGATTTATATTGTCCCGTGTCACCAAGCCGCGTATGAGAGGGGTGCGAGGACAGGCAGCGCTGGAATACGTAATGACGTATGGCTGGGTGTTCGTGGGCATCGCACTCACGCTCGGCGCGCTCGCCTACTTCGGCATGCTCGACCCCACACAATGGACTGCCGACCGCTGCTATTTTGGCTCGCAATTGACCTGCGAGGACGCACTCGTCGACACAGCAGCCTCAGAACTGTCTTTCTTCCTCAGGAACGGCTTCGGGAAGAACGTGACAGTCACGGACGCGCGCATCATTGATAATGGAGCAACCATCGGCTCGTGCGCGAACTGCGTTGTCATGCTCCGCCCCGGCGAAGGGGGGGACATCGTCATCTCGTACCCGGCAGGCAGGTATACGGAGCGCCAGAAAGAACGCATCATCGCCCGTGTTGAGATTCAACGGACGCAGCCTGCTCCAATGGGGCCTGGCCCGTGGGTGGGTGTCCCCAAGCATAACATCACCGGCCTCGTCTTTGTCCGAGCACAGTAAGCGCAACCTCGTGGCATCAGCTCGTGACTCGTAGCATAACGCTTGCCTGACAAAAACAAAAATCTTATAAATAAATCATTGTTAGCGTTGCCCCATGATTCTCCGCCCAGAGCGGTGAAACAGGTGTGGTATGAGTAAGTCTGAACGCCTCTCTACGGGGACGACAACAGTGGGTATCGTCTGCAAAGACGGCGTCATCCTCGCTGCCGACCGCCGCGCGACTGCCGGCAACCTCATCGTCGACAAGAAAGTCGAGAAGGTCTTTCCCGTCAGCGAGAGAATCGCCGTGACCGTTGCGGGGAACGTCAGTGACATCCAGCTCCTCACGAACTACTTGCGAGCTGAACTCCGTCTCCGCCGCATCCGCTCAGGACGCCATCCAACAGTGAAAGAGAGCGCACACTTATTGAGCACGTGGGTCTACAGCATCATCCGCTCACAGTACGGCGTCTGCCATTTCCTCATGGGCGGCTATGACCGGACACACGCACTCTACGATATTTTTCCCGACGGGAGTCTCACAAAGATTGACGATTTCGTCGCGTCAGGCAGTGGGAGCGTGATCGCATACGGCGTCCTCGAAGATGCGTACAAGGAGCACTTGACGCTCGAGGAAGGAAAGGCGCTCGCGCTCCGCGCAATCAATGCGGCGCTGCAACGGGATTCCGCGTCAGGCAACGGCGTCACCCTCTTCGTCATTGACAAGCATGGCGTGCGAAAAGACGTCGCCAAGACAATAACTGCTTCAATCAAGTAGAGAGGCAGACAAAGAGAAACTAACTTACGTCGAACACAAATTTTCTTTTCGGTGAGCCCATTGTCGGAAATCATCAAGGAAATCATGAAGCATCTCTCGAAGGACGACATCAGTGATGTCTCATTCGAGGGAGCAAACATTGTCCTCTACACGACGCGCAAAGAGTTCTTCCTGAACGACCAAGGGAAAGTGCGCGACGTCGTGAACAAGATTAAGAAACGCATCGAGCTCCGCCCGGACCCGAGCATCGTTGTTGCAGAGGAGGCGGCGCAGGGAACAATCATGAAATTGCTCGGCGAGGACGCCGGCGTGACGCAGATGTTCTTCGAGCCCGACCGCTCACTAGTCACCATCGAGGTGGAACGGCCGGGCATCGCCATCGGGAAAGGAGGCGAAAACCTCCAACGCATCAAAGAAGAGACGCTCTGGGTGCCTGTCATCAAACGGACACCCCCCATCAGAAGCGAGATTATCGAGGGCATCCGCGCAGTGCTCTACGAGCACTCAGACTACCGCAGAAAGTTCCTGCACAAGACAGGCGAGCGCATCTACAATGGCTGGCTCCGCCAGAAGAAAGAAGAATGGATCCGCGTCACCTACCTCGGCGCCGCACGCCAAGTAGGCCGCTCGGCCATCCTCCTGCAGACGCCTGAGAGCCGCGTCTTGTTCGACTGCGGCATCGACCCCGCGAACACCGCGAACCAGTACCCGTACCTTGAGGCGCCCGAGTTCCGCATCAACGAGCTCGACGCAGTCGTCATCACGCACGCCCACCTCGATCACTCAGGGCTCCTCCCCTACCTCTTCAAGTTCGGCTACCGCGGACCAGTCTACTGTACTGCACCAACGCGCGACATCATGGCTCTCCTCCAGCTCGACACCATCAAGATTGCGCGGAACGAGGGACAGGACCCCATTTACTCGAGCGACGACATCAAGGAGGTTGTGAAGCACACGATCGTGCTCGACTATGGGGAGGTCACGGACGTGACGCCTGACGTGCGCATCACACTGTATAACAG
>RFKA01000087.1 GCA_003694385.1 Candidatus Woesearchaeota archaeon
CCAACCTTTTCGGCGATGTTTTCGTCAAGAAAACAACGAGGAACAGCGAGAGGAAGCGCTACACGCCCCACGTTGATCGCCTTGAGGTGTTCCGTGTGACGAGCAGGCTCTCGAGCGCTTGCGGAACAGAGGAAGAAACGGCGCTCTCAATCGTGCAGGGCAGTGACACATCCCGCGCGCGAGCGTCGCGGCTCCGCCTGCGCTCAGTGCAGGAGGGCGACCCGGTGCTCGTCTCGCTCGAGCTGCTGCGCGGCGAGACGAGGAAACGCGTGGTGAAGCTCTGGGTGGAGAACGAGCAGGGCGCGCGCGTCTCCGAGAAGAGCAGCGTCACGCTTGACACACAACACGTTCCCATCTCGCTCACCATCCCCCTCTCTCTCAAACAATCATTCTCTGGCTCTGTGTTCAGCGTTGTTGCGGAAGGCCTCGGGGAACGGGTCCGCGCTGACCTGACGCTGCAGAAACGCCCAGGACAGACGAGGCAGGCACACACCCCTTCAAGTGCCTGCCCACAAACAACATGCCCACAAACAAGATGCTCGTCAGTGCCATCCTGCTCGAGGCCCATTGCGAGTTTCTACACGCGTGTACGGAAGCCTGGTTCGGAGGGAAAACTCTTCGCGAGACTCACGGGTGGAAATTTGAGTTACGAACTGCTCGGGGAGCAAATAACCAAGCAGGGATTTCTCTCGTCAAGTAGCACAGTGAACTTCACGGTGCCCTTCAGACCAGGGAGTAACTTATTCGTCCTGCGCGTCCACAGGGGTGAGGAACTCCTTCAAGAGCGGAGCTTGCTCGTGGAGAAGCCGGAACGCGAGGAACCGGAACGCGCGAGTGAGCAAGAGCTGCTTATGGACCGAGCGGATCACGCGCCGCGAACTGACGCGACAGAAGCTGCTGCAAACCTTGTCGCTGAACGAGAACGTGCACTCACGGGGGCCGTTGTCGCGTACGAAGACACGGCACCGGGGAACGCGCCACTTGTGCTGGGGCTCTTGGGCGTCGTGGGGGCAGCCGCGGCCTTAGGTGCTGGCTTCGCCAAGCGAAAGAGGCTTGGAGGACGCGGCCCTCCTCCCCGTAGTCGATCCGGGTATCAGTGGGCGTATCCGCTTCGGGATGCAACCCGCGGCGTTCTGAGGCGCCGTGAAGGCTAGGACAACTCCATTGAAGGGTGCGCGCAGTGCTCCTGCACTGACTGGTGAAAGGAACAGGGGGCGATGCCCACCAACGGCACAGTAATCGCAAGAAAGTAGGGTGTTTTAGCTCTATGAGTACTAATTGCCATCATTCATGTCGTCCCGCCTTATGACAGCGCTAGCTGTACCGGCTAGTGCGCAAAGAGTCGCGCGCCGTCGCAAATTATTTAAGGTGTCTCGGGTGACGCTGCCCCATGATCTTCAAGAAAACTGCACGGGGCAAGAAGCGACAGAAGAAGAAGAAAGAAGCAGGAAGGCTTACCGAGAAGGATATCAAAGAGCGACTTGAGAATGGGTGGGTGCGGTGCATCATTATCTTCGAGCTGGCTGGGAAGCCGAAGCAGCACGTCGAGGAAACGCTGCGGGCATACATGGAGAACATCAAGCGCGACGCGCGTATCTCGATGCTCGCCGAGGAGTATGCCGAGACGGAGGAGCACGAAGACGGAATATTTAGCACGTTCTGCGAGGCGGAGCTCCTCGTGCAGAACCTTGAAGTGCTCACGTGGCTCTCGATTAATTTTTCTCCCGCATCCATCGAGGTGATAGAGCCGACGGTGCTCTCGCATAAGGCGAGCGAACTCACGTCATGGTACAACGACTTGCTCTCAAAACTCCATGAGGTCAGCACGGTGCTCCGCGAGGAGCGCAGCATCAACCGGCACCTCACGGAGTCGCTGAACGCCCTCATAAAGAATGCCATAAAGGCCGCGCTCAGAGCAGAGGAGCGTGATGCGAAGGGCCTCGAAGCATGGCTGGGCATCCCCGCGCAACAACTCGCCCCGTTCCTGAAGCACTTAGTTGAGAAGAAGGAGGTTGTGGAGTCAGGCGGTTCTTATCGGCTCCCGTAGCGAATGGCGTTGCTCCAAGAACTCGAAGCGCTCCTGTTCTCGAGTGGTCGCGCGATGGAAGAGGACCTGCTCTGCTCACTCACCTCCTGCGAGAAGCGCAAGGTCCGCGCGGCTTTGAAGAAGCTCAAAGAGGAGTACGAGTCTCGTGACACCGCTCTCCAGATTTTTAACGAGGGGAGGGCGTGGAAGATGCTTGTCCGTGACCCGTACATCAGCCTCGTGAGGCGTATCGTCGCCGACACGGAGCTGCCGCGCCCCGTCCTCGAGACGCTCGCGGTCATTGCGTACAACCGGCCTGCTCTCCAGAGCAAAGTCGTCGAGGTGCGTGGGGCCCATGCTTACGAGCATATCAAGCTCCTGGAAGAACTTGGCTTCATCACTAAGACGCCCGAGGGGCGGAGTTTCACGCTCAAACTCTCGGAGAAATTCTTTGAGTACTTCGATGTAGAGGATGGGGCGTTCGATAAAGTCTTCGAGGGGGTGACGGTTCCCGAGCGCACGGCGCATGAGGCTCCCCCGGAGAATGAAGAGGCGACACCTCCCCCAACACCACCGAAAAAACTGGAGAAGACTGCTGAAGAGCGGGCTGCTGAGCAAGAATTCTTGAAGCGTATCGAGGGAAAGCTCACTACCCTCGCTGAGAAGAATGCTGCTCGTGAAGCTGATAAATCCTTCCGCCTTGAGGAACAGAAACGCGCAGAGACCACTGGTCAGGAAGACGAACAAGTTTTAAAGGAACGTGGGGACTAGCGTTATTATGCTTGTTGTACAGTGTCCGCGTTGCAAAAAGAGAATGCTGTACGCGCCTCAGCGAGGCCCGCCGAAGGTGAAACGCTGCGTGTTCTGTGGTCGTTCTTTCCGCGTGCAGAGCTCCAAATCAAGGATTGTCGGGACCCGAGAGAGTTCACGCTAGTTTTCGGCTGCCCGCGCGGCCTCCTCTTCCGGCTCTCCAAGGATGCGTGCGCAAGCTGCGACTCTGTCGCCTGCACGGAGGCGCATAATGCGCACGCCTTGCGTATTGCGGCCGATAACCCTGATGTCTCTCGCAGGTATGCGGATGAGCGTGCCACGCGTTGTTGAGAGCATGAGATGGTCGTCATCAGTCACTGCCTTCACGCTGACGACGCGGCCGTTGCGGGGAGAACAGATAATATTCCTGACGCCGACACCTCCCCGATTGATGAGCCGGTAGTCACGAATCAGGGATCGCTTGCCAAAACCGTTCTCCGTTATCGTGAGAATAGTCTTGTCATCCGGTGCGTGGATGGCTCCCACGACGAAGTCGTCGCGGAGCCTAATGCCCCGCACCCCTGCTGAGACGCGCCCCATTGGCCGTACGTCCTCCTCGTTGAACTTCACTGCCTGCCCCTTTGCGCTCGCGATGAGGAGCTGGCTCGCCCCTGTCGTGAGGAGAACATTCACGAGCGAGTCGCCTTCGTTGAGCCTCATCGCGATAATACCTCCTTGGCGCGGACGAGAGTAGGCGCTCAAGGGTGTCCGCTTCACGAGCCCGCGACGCGTGAAGAAGACGAGGAACTGCTCCTCAGAGAATGTTTTGATTGGTATGAGTGCACTGATGCGCTCTCCTTGCTCGAGCCTGATGAGGTTGATGAGGGGGCGGCCTTTTGATTGACGTCCAGCCTCCGGTATTTGATAGACCTTCTTCCAATAGACTTTCCCCTTATCCGTGAAGAAGAGGAGGTAATCATGGGTGTTCGCGACGAAGAGGTGTTCGATGAAGTCGTCTTCTTTTGTTGTCGCTCCGCGCACGCCTGTGCCACCACGCCGCTGCTCCTTGTAGAGTGCAAGGGACATGCGCTTTGCGTAGCCCGCGTGACTGACCGTGACGACCTGTTCTTCCTCAGCGATGAGCGCCTCGACATCCAGCTCTTCGTCGATGTCGATGAGTTGCGTCCGGCGCTCGTCTCCATACGTGTCCTTGAGCGCCTCGAGTTCCTCGGTGATGATGCTGAGGATGCGTTGCTCGTCCGCCAGGATTGCTTGGTAGTCGCTGATGCGTGCACGGAGTTCTTCGAGCTCGTCCCGTATCTTCCGTTGCTCGAGCGCCGCGAGTTTCTGGAGCCGCATATCGAGGATGGCGTTCGCCTGGACCGGCGTTAAGGCGTGACGCTCAATGAGTCCTGCTCGCGCAGCGTCGACGTTCGGGCTGCCCTTGATCAGGGCGATGACTGCGTCAATTTCGTTAAGCGCTTTTGTGAGTCCCTCGAGGACGTGCGCGCGTTGCTCTGCTTTCGCGAGCTCGTAAGCTGTGCGTCGTCGGACGATGCTCCGCCGGTGTTTGACGTATTCCTCCAAGAGCTGTTTCAAGCCGAGCGTTCGAGGCTTCCCGTCGACAAGCGCCACCATGTTGATGCCATAGCTCACCTGGAGGCGTGTGTGGGCGAGGAGCTGCCGTTCGACGAGTTCTGGGCTTGCGTCGCGTTTGAGTTCGATGACGACGCGCATGCCGCGGCGGTCACTCTCGTCGCGGAGGTCGCTGACGCCTTCGACGCGTTTCGCATTCACCGCATCCGCTATTTGTTCTATCAACACGCCCTTCCCTACTTGGTAGGGGATAGCGGTGATAATGAGTCGCTGTTTGCCGTTGTGTTCCTCGTGCTCGATAACGCTCCGTATGCGGATGCTGCCGCGCCCCGTTGTATATGCTTGGTAGAGCCCATGGCGGCCCGTGATGATTGCGCCTGTGGGGAAGTCGGGCCCCGTTATGTGCTCCATGAGCTCTGGGACGGTGATGTCGGGATTCTTGATGAGTGCAATTGCTGCGTCGCAGACTTCGCGCAGGTTGTGGGGAGGGATGTTTGTTGCCATGCCAACGGCGATACCGGCAGAGCCATTGATGAGGAGGTTGGGGAGCTTGGCGGGGAGGACGCTCGGCTCGGTAAGGCTCCCATCGAAGTTCTCGACGAATTCCACTGTTTCTTTATCGATGTCCTGGAGAATCTCGTCGGCTATGCGCGCGAGGCGTGCTTCGGTGTAGCGCATTGCGGCTGCATTGTCCCCGTCGACGCTACCGAAGTTTCCCTGGCCATCGATGAGGGGATAGCGGAGTGAGAATTCTTGCGCCATGCGGACGAGGGTTTCATAGACGGCGCTATCGCCGTGGGGGTGGTATTTGCCGAGAACCTCGCCGACGATGCGTGCGCACTTTTTGTAGGGGGTGTTGTAGCGCATCCCCATGTCTCCCATTGCGTAGAGGATGCGCCGGTGCACGGGCTTGAGGCCGTCGCGTGCATCCGGGAGTGCCCGGCCAACAATAACGCTCATTGCGTAGTCGAGATAGGACCGTTTCATCTCTTCTTCGATGACTTGGGGTATGATGCGCTGTTCCGTCATGAATTCACCATAAGAATCGGGCTGTTCTCGTCGAGAAAATGAGGCGAGGAATGCTTTATAATGCTTTGGTTTTGAGCGGAAAAATCATATTATTTTCTATATGGTTGTTAATTTTGCTGTTGTGATGGGAAAGCGAGTGGTGGAAGAACAATAAAGTAGTGGGTGATTAGCGAACAGTCCTAAGGAGAATTGAGAAGAACAGTGGTGGGGGAACGCGTGAATAAACCTTTTTAAATATCGAGCGGCCCGTAGAAGTATGCGTGTGCAGAAAGAGCGACTACGAGAGCGGGGCTGGACGGGGAAAGAGATAAAGCACGCCGAACGCATCCTCCTGAAGGCTGCACAAAAACAGCACCCAGGCTACCGCTTCCTCGAACGGGCGGTCTTCTGGGGACTGCTCTTCCTCACGGTCGTGGCGGTGTTCACGATCAGCCTCGTCGTCTGGATTGCTGCGGCGCTCCTCGACACGTTCACCGTCACCGCGGTGCTCGTCATCTTCGGCCTCGTCCTCGGAACGTTGTACACGCTCGTCGCGAGCGACATTGACTGGCTCGAGCACCACCACCACGCCTTCGCTGGCGCAGCGTTAGCAACAACGGCCATCGTGACGAGCTCAATTATCGGAACGCGACTGGCAATAGTGAGTAAAGTTCTTGGCGAGCCCGCGAAGAACACCTGGCTTCCAGGCCTCCTCTTCGCATGCGCCCTCCTCACCCCTCATTTTAGCAGGTTGTGGCTTGAGCGCACGAGGACCACACCTGCACGACGGAGAAAGAAGAAATGAATATTGCAACCTGGGCAGAGACATACTTCCGACACAGGGATATCTTCGAGCGGCAGCTCGTTCGCATCGAGCGAGAAGGGAAACCATCTGACGCCAAGCTCGTGCTCGTGCGCCGCGATAAAGTGCTGCAGTGCAGGGCGGTAGACAAGCTCACAGGCGACCCCTTGACGCTCGTCAAAGAGGACGTTCTTGTCACAAAGAATCTACGGTCAAATGTGGAATACCTTCTTAAGCACTGGGCCGTTTTCGCTCAACGCGAAGGCTTAAAGATTATCTTCGCGAACACCGCAAAGAACGAGAAGTGGGTACTCATCCCTTACAACCATAATAAGCTGCTTGAAGGAGGGCCTGCGAAAGGACTGTGGGCACTCTTCGAGGGAGTCCCCGAAGGCTGAGATGGCAAAGATTAGTGCTGGCTGCGAAGTGATGGATTGGCTGCTCGAAGGCGGCTACGAGCAAGATGTCTTGACGTGCATTTATGGGCCTCCAGGCGCGGGGAAGACGAATTTTCTCCTCTTGGCAATTGCGAATAGTGAAGCCCTTATGGGGAAGAAAATTGTCTATATCGACACGGAGGGGAACTTCTCCCTGTCACGTTTCCAGCAACTCACTGATGAAGCCAAGCAAATACTCAAACGCGTCGTATTCCTGAAGCCAACGACGTTCGCAGAGCAGCGAAAAGCTTTTGATAAACTGCGGCGCATTGTGAACGAGAAAGTTGGCATCATCATGCTTGACAGCGCAGCGATGCTCTACCGTCTCGAGCTCGGCAAAGCAGTGGACGTCTATAATGTCAATAGAGAACTGGGGCTCCAACTCAGTTACTTAACAGAGATTGCACGTAAGAAGGAGATTCCTGTCCTCGTGACCAACCAAGTATACACAGAGATTGATGAAGAACGGACGAAGATGGTGGGTGGTGACATCCTCCGCTACGCCTCGAAGTGCCTCATCGAGCTCCAACGGCGCGGCGAGAAGCGCACCGCAATCCTACGGAAGCACCGCTCGCTGCCCGAGAAACGCGTTGAATTCACCATCACCGATACTGGCGTGGAGGGTTGCTAATGCCGCCGCGCATCAAGCAGCATGGCAAGGCACACTTCCTCCTCATGCTCGTCATGTTCCTCACCGCAGTCGTCGTCTTCGGCGGCTGGACTGAAGGCCCACTCTTCAGCGGGGCGAAGGTCGCGCTTAGCGTGTTTGGCTTCATCGGGAACATGACAGGAACGGGTGAGGTGTCAGAAGCATCAAGCCTCGTGGATACCATTATCGCCTTCGCCATAAACCTCATTATCTACTACGTCCTCGCGGTCATCATCATCTTCTTCTACAATCTCCTGTTTGGGCGGTGACGATGCGGAACAACACCCAATGGGTTGTGCGGTCGCCTGCGTCGCGCCTCGGCAAATCTTCCGAAGCATAGCCGAACGTTGTGCTCCCATCCACCTCGGCGCAGCGCGGCACGGACTTCCCTGCACAAGAAGCCCTTTGTCCATGCCCGCGTGGGTTTTTCGAAGAGTAGGTGGAA
>RFKA01000088.1 GCA_003694385.1 Candidatus Woesearchaeota archaeon
ATCATCACGTTCTCGATGACGCTCTTTAACGGATCGGACTCCCCGGTCATCGCCGCGTTGAAGAAGTGACGGATGGGCGTCTCGAACGAGGCGCGCGCGAGCACTGACGGCTTGTCCTTCACGATCCCGTAGCGCGAAATGCCTTGCAGCGAGCCGGACATCGTCATCGCGTCAGTCACGAGGAGCACGTGTCTGATGTCGATATCAATGCCTTGTGCTTCAAGCACTTTCAGGATCTCGCGAATCGCCTGTTCGCGCATCGCTTCGATGCCGAGCACTTCAGCAACCTCGTAGAGGTCGTTCGATGTTGTGCGCGTCGCATCAACCTCGGGCAGCTTGAGGACTGCGCGGAGGTTCGTGCCCGCAGTCATAATGACGTACTCGTCGCCGCGCTTCACGGGCAGTACTTGCGAGACGCCCTTGATGCCATTGACGTACACCGTCTTGATGCGCTCTTTCAACCGGTAGATCTCCTTCAAGGCCTCGTCTTTCGACGTACTCTTTATCTCGATCGCGTCCCCCGCCTTCTTTATTGAGAAGCTGCCCTTGAGGAGTTTTGATTTCGAGAGCGTCTTCATGAGGAATTCTTGCGTCACGTTCACCGTCTGCATCTTGCGCTTATCGAGCTGGATAGTCATCTTGCTCTCGAGCACGTCGATGTCAATGGTGTCAATGTACTCCTTGAATAAGGTCTCCTTAATCTTCTCGGCGAACACTTTGACGTCGGCAGCCGATACTTTCTCCTTGAGGTAGACCTCCATCATGGGGCTCTTGATGGCCTTCCGCGCGTCGAGAATCTCGATGAGGCGCGGCAGGCCCGTCGTGACGTTCATCTCTGACACGCCTGCGAAGTGGAACGTGTTCAGCGTCATCTGCGTGCCTGGCTCGCCAATGCTCTCTGCGCCGACGAGGCCGACGCACTCGCCCGGGTCAACCTTCGCTTGCTCGTACTCCTCGACGACGGCATCAAGCACTCGCTTGAGCTTGTCAGCAGTAATCTTTGCCGGCACGAGCTCTTTGACCCGCTCGAGGATGCTCTCCGGGAGCACGTTTTCATACTTCTTGAAGATATCGCTCATCATCAATCACCCGAGAACCTCATCGATAATCGCCTTGACATTAATCGTTCCTCCCTCACTGCGCGAGACGTCAATGCCGTCCTCGCCGTAGCGGAACTGGATAATTTTGCCCGCAGCGTCGCGCACGGTCCCATCGTACTCAACCTTGATGTCCTGCAGGACATTCGCGAGGCGGCGGTAGAGGTACCCGCTCTTCGGCGTTCGCAGAGCGGTATCCATCATGGAGTCGCGCCCCGTCATTGCCATGAAGAACATCTCGTGCGGCAACAAGCCCGTCTTGAAGCTGTTCCCGATGAAGCCGCGCGCGGCACTACTCAGGTCTCCTTTCTTGAAGCACGTGAGCGTCCGCCCTCTGTACCCCTTGCTGATGCGGCCGCCGCGTAGCGCTTGCTGCCCGACGACGGCGGCCATCTGCGCCAGCTGGATGCCACTCCCGCGCGCACCAGAATCCACCATGATCATGAGTCCAGAGTCCTTGTTGGCCTGCTCGCTCACGACCTTCCCCGCATCATTGCGCGCGGCATTGAGCCGCTCGAGGATGCGGAGCTCCAACGTCTCTTCTGCTCCGCGCCCCGGCAGGAGTTCAAGCGAGCCATCCTTGAACTGCGCGATGAGCTTTTGCACGTCTGCCCGCGCCTCGCCGAGCAAGGCGTCGACGCTTGCGCGCGCCTCCTCGTTAAGGTCAGTGTCGCTTAAGTAGATGGTGAACCCCCAGTGGAGGAGCACCGCAATGCCGAGCTTGTAGATGTAGCCAAGAATCTTCACGGTCTCATCAGGCCCGTAGCGCTTATAGATAGTCCTGAGCAGCAAGCCCTTGCCCGAACCGAGGTTGTTCTTGTCCAGCACGCCTTTGAGGAGCCGGCCGTTCTTGATCTCAACGGCCGCCGCGACGTCCTCCGGCTTATCGCTGCGTGGCCGCCCGTGAAACGTGAAGTCCTTCGGGAGGCAGAGGCTGAAAATCTCGTGCCCGGTCACGTACTCTTTTTCCGGGAGGCGCGAGAAGTCCGTGATGCCGATGCTCGCGAGCAAGTCAACCGCTTTCTGGCGCGGCAGTGTCAGGTACTTCGTGAGGATGTAATTCCCCGAGATGGCGTCCTGGTTGCAGCCGATGATGCTGAGCCCGTAGCGCGGCGAGACGATCTGCGTCTGCACTTCCATAAGCACCTCTGCTTCAGCGCGCGCCTCTTCCGTCTGGGGGATGTGCAGGTTCATCTCGTCGCCGTCGAAGTCCGCGTTGTACGGCGAGCACACGGCGGGGTTGAGCCGTAGCGTGAGCCCGGGGAGGACGCGAACGCGGTGGCACATCATGCTCATGCGGTGCAGGCTCGGCTGCCGATTGAAGAGCGCCACGTCACCATCGAGGAGGTGGCGCTCGACGAGGTAGCCCGGCTCGATCTCCTCGAGCAACTGCTCTTTCGTCTCTTCCGTGATGCGCTTGCGCCGCCCGTCCGGACGCACGATATAGTTTGCTCCCGGGTACTCCTTCGAGCCGCGCTTCACAAATTCTTTCAGGTACGCGATATTCCACTCCGTGACACGCTCAGGGACGGTGAGTTTGCGCGCCATGATCTGCGGGACGCCGACCTCGTTGATACTCAATGCGGGGTCGGGACTGATGACGGTGCGTGCACTGAAGTTCGTACGCTTCCCCGCGAGGTTGTGGCGGATACGCCCCTCTTTGCTCTTGATGCGTGACGTGATCGTCTTGAGTGGCTGCCCTGACCGGTGGCGGGCGGGAGGTAACTGGCTCACCTCATTGTCGAAGAAGGTCGTGACGTGGTACTGTAAGAGGTCCCATAAGTCCTCAATGATGATCTCGGGCGCGCCTGCGTTGATGTTCTCGAAGAGGCGCTGGTTGATACGCACGATGTCACCGAGCTTGTGCGTCAAGTCGTCCTCCGAGCGCTCCCCGCTCTCAAGCGTGATGCTCGGCCGCATCGTCACTGGAGGAATCGGGAGCACGGTGAGGATGGCCCACTCGGGGCGCATCGCAGAGGGATTGACGCCGAACACGACGAGGTCGTCGTCTTTGATGCGCTCGAGGCGCGTCCGGATCTCGATGGGGGAGATGCGCCGCTCGTCCTCGATGAACGTGCTCGGCTTCTCAATCGTTACTTTCTTCTGCTTCGCAGAGCAGTGCGGGCACTTGTTCACCGTGCGCAGCTCGGCGACGATCTCCGCGATGCGGTTGCGCCGCTCGCTCAGGCCGAGCGTCAGCGAGATATGGTCGAGCTCATCTGCGTACTCCTTCAGCGCTTTCTTCGGGATGAGGAGCCCGCCGCACTCGCGGCACGTGCAGCGCAGGAGGTCGAGCACGAGCTTCACGAAGTGGATGTGCACGACGGGGCGTGCGAGCTCGATGTAGCCGAAGTGGCCCGGGCACTCCTTCAAGCGGTTATTGCAGGTCTTGCACCGCAGGCCAGGGTCGATGACGCCCATGCGGATATCCATGAGCCCCCCGTCGACCGGGTACCCCTCTTTGTCGTAGAGTTCGGGCGTGACGACCTTCGCTGCCGCCATGTCCTTGATGAATTTCGGCCCCATCATGGAGAAATCGATGGCCGCAACCTTGTGGGAAACTGGGACGTTCATCTTGCTCACCTAGTACTTGCTCTTCAGCTTCAGCTTTGGATAGATACAGAGACTCTTGAGCTCATCAAGCAAGAGCTTGAACGCGTAACTCATCTCCACATCAGTGATCTTCGCAGCCTCGCCATAAAGGTCGCTGATTGCGCGGTCGCGCCGCGCATCATAGCTCGCGACGAGCCCGCTCCGCTCGCACACGGGCGTCACGAACGAATCACTGTCGAAGCGCTCCTTCAGGAGGAGGCTCGCGCCGTGCGCCACGAACGTGTCCTTCTCCATTTCTCCCAGCCGGAGGCCTCCCTCCTTCGCCTTACCTTCTGTTGGTTGGCGCGTGAGGAGCTGGATGGGGCCGCGCGCGCGACTATGCACTTTGTTCTTCACCATGTGTTTGAGTCTCAAGTAGTATTGGTTGCCCATGAAGACGCGCGTCTGGAAAGGCTCGCCCGTCTCGCCATTGTACATTTGCTCAACACCGTTCTCCCGGAAGCCATGGCGCAGCAACTCTTTGCGGAGCGCGGCTTCTGGCTCGCTGTTGAAGATTGTCGCGTCAATCATGCGGCCGGAGAGCGCCCCGACTTTGCCCGCGAGGAGCTCAATCATGTGGCTCACCGTCATACGGCTCGGGATGCCGTGGGGGTTGAAGATGATGTCCGGCTTCATGCCGCTCGCCGTGAATGGCATGTCCGCTTCGGGCACGATGAGCGCGATGACTCCCTTCTGGCCGTGGCGACTCGTGAACTTATCACCAATGACTGGCGGCCGCTCGTCGCGGAGGCGTACCTGCACTAGCTTGTTCCCTTCTTCGTTCTCCGTGAGGACGACGAAGTCGACCGTGCCGCTCTCGCTGTGCTTGAGGCTCATGCTGCTCTCGCGCCGGTAGTTCGTCGCGAGGTTGTACTCGTCCATCGCGTTAAGGAACCGCGGGGGGCTCGTCTTCCCGATGACGACATCGCCTTCCTGCACCTTTGCTTCGGGCGACACGAGGCCGTCCTCGTCGAGGAAGCGGTAGTCGTGCTCTGTGCGGTAGCCCTTCGTGTCCTTGTCAGGGATACCAATCTCGTCGACGAGGCCGCCAGCGTAGCGGAGTTCCTCGCTCTCGATAGGCCGGAAGTATGTGGATCGTGCGAGGCCGCGCTGGACGCTCCCCTCGTTCATGATGATTGCGTCTTCCATGTTGTAGCCCTTGTAGCTCATCACGGCGACGCAGACGTTCTGGCCGAGCGGGTGCTTCGCTGTCTCAACAACCTCATTGATGAGCGTGCGCACGATGGGCTCTTGGGGATAGTGCATAATGTTGACGTCCATGTCGAGGCGCGCATAGAAGTTGCTCGCATAGAAGCCGATGGCTTGTTTCTGGTTCTTGCTCCCTTGCATGAGCCGCGCGCCGTGGTTGTGGTGCGCGAAGGGGACGAGGCCGGTCGCGATGCCGACGATGCCGACCGTGCTCACCTCGAGGTGGGTGTGCTCGGGCGTGAGCTCTTCTTCCGTGAACGCGATGAGGGCGTTCTCCTCCTCGGCGGCGTCGAGGTACTCAATGACTCCCTGCTTGACGAGGTCGCTCCACTGAATCTCCTTCTTCTCGAGCTGCTCAATATGCTTGTCTGTGAGCGCGGGCTTCCCGTTGTTCACGACGATAAGCGGGCGCTGGCTCCGTCCCTGGCTCGTCTCGAGGAAGACCGCGTCGTGGTCCTCGTCGTAGAAGACGTTGAGGTGCGGGTCGAGCTTGCCGAAGCGCCGCTCGCTGACAATCTGGTTGCGGAAGTCACTGCCGTTCTTGACCGTCCCGACGAATCGTGAGTTGATGAAGACGTCTGCCATTCCTGTTCACCTCGCAAGGACGAGCCCCAAGCGTTTCGCTTCCTTGAGGACTTCGTCTTCATTTACTGCTGGTGAGGGTCTGCTCAAGAGCGCGAGGTTCTTGCGCAGCCCGATATTGGTTCCCTCTGGGGTCTCACTCGGGCAGAGGCGGCCGAGGTGCGTCGCGTGCAATGTGCGTGCCTCGAAGTTCTCTTGGCTCGCGCTCAGCGGGCTCACGACGCGCTGGAGGTGGCTGAGTGCGTGGAGGAAGTTCAGGCGCTCCATGCGCTGGCACACTCCTGTGCGGCCGCCGACCCAGTTCCCCGTCGCGAGACTGCTGTACACTTTCTGCGTGAGCAGTTTCTCGCGGATGATGACGCGGATGCTCGGGAACTTGCCGCGCTTCACAATGCGCTGGAAGTTGTAGAGCATGTCGCCGATGAGCACTTTCATGTTCACGCGGAAGAGGTCGGCGAGGAGTTCGCCAGCCATCTTGAGCCGCTTGTTCATGTAGTGGTCCTTGTCGTCGAGCGGGACCTCGCCGTTACTCGCGCGGATATAGTGGCGCAGGTACTTGCAGAGGTTGTACGCCTTCATGAGGCGATCCTCCGGCTGGAGGCCGACGTGCGGGAGGAGATACTTGTCGAGGATCTCCGCCATGCGCTCGAGGCGCACTTCTCGCGTCTGGCTTATGCCGACCTTCTTGCTGATGAAGTCGAGCGAGTCCTCCTCGTTCTTGAGGTCGACGAAGTCGTAGAGGTTGATGATGACCTCGTTGTTATTGGGGAGCCCGACCATCTTCATGATCTCCTCGTCGCGCGTGAGCCCAAGCGCCTTGATGACCGCGATGAGTGGGATGCGCTTGACGCGCGTGAAGCTCAAGTAGAAAATGCCATCCTTGAGCCGTTCGATTTCGTGCGGAATCTTATAGCTGCCGCGCTCGCTGAACACTTTCCCGCTATACTTTGACACGCCCGTGCTGTTCTTCTCGACGACGAAGCGGTTGCTCGCGAGGTCCTCGATGTTCACGATGACTTTCTCCGTGCCATTGATGATGAAGTAGCCGCCGGGGTCGTCAGGGTCCTCGCCGTGCTGGATGAGCTCCTCTCTGCTCAAGCCGTTGAGATGACAGCTCTTGCTGCGGAGCATGATGGGGAGGCTGCCAATCTGGGTCTTGAAGCTCTCGCGCTGCACGCCATTGATGTGGGCGCTGACCTCGAGGAAGACGGGTGCGGCGTAGCTGAGCTTGCGCATCCGTGCCTCGATGGGGTAGACGGGGCGCGTGCTCCCGTCGGCTTCGGTAATCTCCGGCTTCGTCACCCAGATTTTATCAAGGCAGATCTTGAACTCGTCCACATTGCTCGGGATAATCGTCGGCTCGATGGTCTGGTTCTCCTTCAGGATTTCCTGGAGTGTGTTCTCGACGAAGTTGTCGAAGCTCTTCAGGTCTGCGCTGACGATGCCGTGCTCTGCAAAATAACTCGCGATGAGTGCGTGGCCTTTCTTACTCACTGACAACACCCCTGTAGAACACGGTGCTTCCCGCAGTGTAGCTCTTCCGGGTAATCTTGATGATGTCGCCCGGTTTCACGCCGAGGCCGCGGAGCGCGGGATCGCTCGTGAGAATCTTCGGCATCTCTTTGATGGTTGTGTGGTACTGCTCGAGGACCTTCGCCGCTTCCTCCTTGCTGAGTTTCTCGTGTCGAGGAACGAGGATGTGCTCTCGCACATCGAATGATTCGTCTGTAGAAGCTTTTTTTCGCGCCATGTACTCCCTCCACTGATGGTCCACTTGATGGGCCGGACGAGATTTGAACTCGCGACCTTCGGATTTCTCCCGGCCTTCGCCGGTAAAAGTCCGCTGCTCTACCAGGCTGAGCTACCGGCCCGTGAGTCGGGTTTCCCGGCCGGCGCCCGCATGCTCTGGGCCGGCCGCGGCTTGACGCCCCGACCGGGATTTGAACCCGGGTCGCAGCCTTGCTGTGCGCTCCGGCAGACCGGAACACCCGACAGGGCTGCATGATAGGCCGTCTACACTATCGGGGCATACTCGGGACATACCTTTTTCTGGGTACTCCTATGCATACTGGAGCGTGCGCTCAGAATGGTTCTTGTCCCACGAATACGGCCCGGCCCACGGTAGTTCCGGTCTGGAGACGAGGTCCCTTTAAAAGCGTTTCGGTCGGGGGGCTGCTTTGGAACAAGGTGGAAACTCCTTGGGGAGAACGGGCAGCGTGTTTGCGATACCTTGTACGCGATCCTTGATACACGCTACGCGAGCAGAAACGGCGGGAGGGATTCGTCTCTTAATTATGTGAGAATTATGTGAGCGGCGATGACGTCACGGCTAACTGAACACCTGGCAAAACTCCTCTTCCGCGAATGAGCGCCCGAGCGCGGCAGTGATGCGTCGTGCATCGGCGCGCGCGATAGCGAGGCACGTTGATGCTCCTGGGCTCGGCGTGAGGTTCGCGATGAGGCGCTCGCCGAGCAGTTTCGCTTCACCGTGCACGATGCAGCCGCGCTCCGCGTCGACGACCTGCGGCCGTACGCCGCCGAGTGACGCGTCTCGTTCGAGGTCGTCAGCCGTAAGTGACGGGACGATACGCTGCGCGTTCGGCAGGAAGGCTTTTCTGCCCTGCGGGCCGAGGTAGCGGATGTTCTCGAGGAAGAAGTCGCGGCGCGGCTTGTCGAGGACGCGCAGTGCGCGCAGTGCTTTACGGAGCGGCGCCGCGCGCAGCACTGACAAGGCGGTTCTCCACTTACGCCACTCGAGGAATGGCGCGGGGTACGCTGTCGGCCCAAGGCGCGTGACGCTCGCGTCGTTCACGTCAGGGTCGCCATGCACCGCGACGAAAGGAATGCCTGGGCGCTGGAACGTGTAGACTTTCCCGTTCAGGACCTTGGGCGCTTTGAAGAAGCAGCCGGCGACGGGGAACACGCAGTACTCCTCGCCCAGGCCGAGCTGCTGCGCGAGCGGCAGTGTGTGCGCGCCCGCCGAGATGATGAGTGAGCGTGCCGAGATTGTGCCGTCTCCCGTCTTGATTGCGAACCCGTCAGCAGAGCGGCTGATGCGGTTGGCTTTCCTGCCGAAGAGGGCATCGATACCTGGGCGGCGAGCTTCCTCGATGAAGGACGAGGCGACCCGCCCGAAGTCGATCGCGAGCCCTTCGGGATCGACAATGGCCGCGTAAGCACCTTCACGCCCTTCAGCGACTCGAGGCTCATAATCAGCCACTCCCTGTGCATCAAGCAGTTCAAGCTTGGGAAAGTATTGCTTGAGTGCCGCGTAGCGTAGCCTGAGCGCGGCGCACTCGTCCCCCGTCGCGAGAAGCATCTTCGTCACGTCGTGCCGGAGCGCGCTCCGTCGTCGGACGTAGGCTGCGAGGAGGTCTGCCTGCTCCTTGACGCGTAACGTCTCCTCGAGCGAGTACTGCGTCTCGATATCGCCTCGGTGGTGCGTTTGGCTGTTGTGGCTGCTCTTGCTCGCTTCAAGGCCTGGGAGCTGGTTCTTCTCGATGAGCACCGCGCTTGCGTTCGTGAAACGGCTGAGGACGTAGAGGTTTGCTGCGCCGACGACGCCTCCGCCGATGACCGCCACGTCGTAGTCCATAGTGGCGGGGTTTTGCTTAGCACATAAAAATGCTTAGCACGTTGTTTTTCCGGCGTCACGAGAAGTACTCTATGTGGAAGTCATTAAGGTGAATCTCCTCGGGAACCTCGCCGGGCTGCCAGTCGTGCGGCCCCGTCGTCTCGAGATAGCAATAGCGCCTCCCCTCGTAGAGCACTGATCCCTCCGTGCTCTCGCAAGGGATGCCGACGGCCATATGGTCTTTGCTGAGGAGGAGGACTGGCTCGAGGTTGATGGCGGAGAGGAGTGAGGCCATGAGGATGCTCGTATCCTCACAATCGCCCGTGCCCTCGACGAGCGTCTCGATAGGATACTTCGGGTACTCGTCATACCCGAGGTTCACGTCGCGCACGTATGAGAGGTCGTGGATGAAACGGATAATTGCCTCGAGCGAGGAAACACCTTCTTCTGTCGCGTCTGCCACGATGTCGTGGGCGAGTGTTATGATGTACTCCTTGTCGGTGTGCAGGTACTCTCCCCATGACGCGCTCCGTGGTTTTGAACGGTAGTAGTCAAAGAGGTCGCTGTGCACACGAACTTGATGCCCCGCTACGCCGATCGTGAGGATGCGCCCGCCCCCCGTGGGTGTGGGGTCTTCCCCATCAAGGAGCCCATCATTATCCGTGTCTGCGTCGTAAGGGAGCGTGCCGAGCAGGCGCTCTTCACTCTCGGAGAGGCCGTCCTTGTCAGCATCAATCGCCACTACGCCCGTGGCGAGTTGGAGCTGGCGCGCCATCTCGAGCCGCTCCCACTCACTGGTCTGGAGCCGCAACTCAATTTCGTAGCGCTCGAGCTGGCTCTTGTGCCGCTCTTCCTCGAGGCGCTCACGCGCCGCTACGAGTCGCGCCTTGGCTTCGAGCGCAGCCGCGAACTGTTGTTCGTCAGCGATGAGCCGCTGCGACTCCTCTGCGAGCGCTTCGAGCTTGAGATTCCTCGCTTCAATGTCTGCGAGCGCTCGTTGTTGCTGGAGTGTGAGGATTGTGAGGAGACCGATGAAGAGGAGCGAGAGCGTCACGATGAGGAATGCAGAATCTGCGTGCCTCTCTACGGGGGGCATCACCACGTGTCTCTGCTTGGGCGAGTCATCGTAGAACTGGACGGGGGTGCCGCAGATGCTGCAGTACGCGCGTTGGGTTTCATGACCGCAAGAGGGGCATTTCATTCTGTCCTCTCCCATTCACTCTTTTTCCATGTGCGGTGCCAGGGGAGGCGGACACCGAAGAGCCAGTTGACTTGTTCATAACGCGTCTCTTTCTTGAGCTTGACGACGGTGTGCCTGCGCGCCACGTCCCGGAAGCGCGTAACCGTCCGCGTGCGAGCAACCTCGCGGAGGCGCACCGTGTTATGGCAGCCCTCTATTGTGCACTCCTCGTCGAGGTAGGGGACGCGGTCGATGACGGTGACGTTCTCGAGGTAGGGCTCACGCACCGTGTAGGTCTCCACGACTTCGTAGGGGACATCCACCGTGTAGGTGCGCGTCGTCGTTGGGAAGAGGAAGAGTGCGATGAGGAGTACGCCGACGACAATGAAGAAGATGTCCCTGCGCGAGATGAGTGCTGGTTGCTCGGGGTTCAGCTCGACACCACACTCTCCACAGAAATTCGCGAGTTCACCGTTCACCGCTCCGCACTTGCTACAGATTTGTGACACGCACTCTCTGAGGAAGAGTGATTTTTAATGATTCTGGACGCCC
>RFKA01000089.1 GCA_003694385.1 Candidatus Woesearchaeota archaeon
CGACGCTGACAGCAACACGTGGACGAGCAACACGTGCGACACAACGAGCGGGGGGGCGAGCTGCCTTCTCGTGTGCAACCCCTCGCCTAGCAAGAATAAATGGGTCGTGTGGAACACGACGAACGAAGGCGTGGCGAGCATTGACGAGAACGGCTACATGTTCCTCAGAGAATCACTGTTCGAGAGTCAAGGAAGCCTGAAGCCTCCCGATAACAGCTTCATCATTGAGGATAAGACCGGCACACCCGTAGCGTACATTAACGGCAGCGGAAGCTTATTCCTCACGGGGACGGCGCACGAACTCGCAACGATGAGCCCGAGCGGGAGCAATTTCGAGATTTGGAACAGTGCAGGGCCCGTCGCGTACTTTACGAGCACAGGCGATCTCTACCTCAAGAAAATCCTAACACAGAACTACGCAAGCCCTTAAGAGCAGCACCATGAGAAAAACTAAAAACACGAACCGTGACAAGCGCTGCATGAGTCGGTGGCTCTTCCTCCTCTGCGCTCTCGCCTTCGCAGCCCTCCTCAGTGAGGGCGCCACTGCCGTCCAGTTCAACTGCACGTACAAGACAAGCTGTGGCGTCGGCGAGACGGGCGTCTTGCGCGCGGAGAATGACACGGGCGGCTATAACAATGCGCACGTCCAGCTCATCAATTACACGGGGGCGGCGTACGCGTACACGCTCTGCTGCGAAACAGACGGCACACACAACCTCAATGCCGCGTGCAGCCACAAGAACGCAACGACAGTGCTGCGCGCCTACAACACGAGCGGGAACCACATCCAGACGCCAGCGGGCAACCCCACGACGTATCCTGAGCGCATCTGCATCGCGCTCAGCCCGGGAAACCTCACGTGCGAGTACGTGAACACAACGTGCAGCGCAGGCTACAGCCCTTTCGTGAGCATGGCGAGCAGCGAAACCAATAGTGGCGCGTACAACCAGACGAATGCGCACATCGGGAACTACAGCTGGTACCGGCTCAACGTGTGCTGCCAAGGAGGGAACAGCCCGCCAAGCGTACCCACGCTCATCTACCCCCTCAACGACAACACGAGCGTGTTCGAGCGCAACATCACGTTCGACTGGAGCGACAGCAACGACCCGGACAGCGACCCCATCACGTACGACCTGAACATCACGAGCAACGACCCGAACTGCGTCGTCGAGGAAGAATGGAAGAACCTCACCGCGAGCACGCAGACGAGCAGCGAGCTCAGCGTTGACTGCGTCTACAACTGGACAGTGCGCGCGTGCGATCCAAGCCAGTGCAGCAACTATGCAAGCGTATGGAACTTCAGCATCCCGAGCGTCATCGGCATTAACTTCACCGTGAACAAAACAGAGTTTAAGAGTATGAACAACAACGAAAAGAACGACACGAGCGACAACAAGCCACCCCCGTTCACCGTCGAGAACACAGGCAACGTCCGCGCGAACGTCTCGCTGAAGGCAAACGACGGGCTCTTCACGAGCGTCGCACTCAACACGCGGTACTTCCAGTTCAAGGCGCGCGTGAACGAGGCGGGGGCCTTCGACCCCAGCACGAGTCAGACAACGTACGCCAATGTGAGCGCTGCCTACAAGACGCTCTTCGGAGACCTCAACTACCAGAGCGACCGCGACAGCGCGTACGTCGACATAAATATCACCACCCCGGCGGGTGAAGAAGCGGGCTACAAGTCCAGCGTCATCCAGATATACGGCACATACAGTCCATAAGGAGAAAATCAATAAGGAGAATAAACCCGGGAAGAGAGAACAATGGGCATAACGAGACACGCGAACAAAAGCTTTTGCCTCGCACTGGTACTCTTTCTCCTCCCTTCCGTGCTCGCGCTCCAGCTCAGCCCCGCAGCAAAGACGCTCACGTACGGAGAGCACGGCCCCTACTCACTCACCATCATTAATGACGCGCCCAGAGAGCAGACAGTGACGGTCACAGCAGACCCCCGCATCACCATTACCCCCGCACACCTGACGCTTCAACCCAAAGAAAAAGCGGTGGTTACGATTGCGTTCTCCGGGAACGAAGAGGACCTCCGCCCAGGCGATAACACGTTCCCCGTTGTAGTCACGCTCGACACGGGCACGGCGGGGCAGTTCGGGGCAGGCGTGGCGCTCGCCCACAAACTAATCATCACACGGCTCTACGAGGGGGCGTTCCTCGCTGGAGAACTCCACGCGACGAAAGACCGGGTGGTGCTCGTCCTCAGGAACAAAGGACTGCAGGGAACAGAAGTGACGGGAGCACTCACGCTTGGCGGGGCTGAGCGAGTGGTGCAGGCAGACGTGCCAGCGAGCAGTGCACGAAAACTCGAAGAGGAACTCCCGCCACTCCCCAGAGGACAATATGAGGCCCACGCAGTCCTGAGCTACACGGATGGCGAGAACGAACGCCGGCTCGAACTCAAAGAGCCGTTCAGGATCGGCCGCCCCCGCATCATGCTCGGAAGGCCAAGGGCGCGGCTCATCGCGTCAGAGATTAGTGCGGTCACGATTCCCGTCACTGTCGACTGGAACACGCCCGTTGAGGCCTACGCGGTTCTCCAGCTCCTCCAAAACGGCACAGTCCGCACTCAAGAGGTGACGAGCTCGGGCGTGCTTCGCGACGAGCTCACAGGCTACCTCGAAGCACCCTCGCCCGGCACGTATGTGCTCCGTGCATCGCTGCACAGCAGGAATGGTGACCGCCTCACAGAAGGCGCGTGGAACGTGAGTGTTCAGAGTGCAGAAACTCCTGGCCCGCAGAAAACCCCTGCCCCAAGCACTTCCCTCTTAGCGGTCCTGGGCCTCGTCGCGCTCTTCGTCGTCGCGTTCCTCACCTGGCGCCTCGCCACTACTCGCAGATAAAGAAACGCAAAATTTATATAAACGACCGACCGAGGAACACCAATATGGAAGACGACGTCTCTCGCAGCACAGTTATTGTGCTTGTTCTCCTGACGCTCGCAGTGTCCGCGATAGGTACGTTCGTCGTGTTGAGCGAGATCGACGCGGGCGCGCCACCAGCACCAAGCGTAGCTGGAAAGGGACAGGTCATGCTCTCAATTGAGAAAAGGGCTGCGCAGGGCGCTGCCGAAGCAACCCCTGTCTCGGGGGAAGTCGCGTTAACAATCCTCGAACCAAGGTGATACTATGGACCTCTCAAACAAGAGTCTCGCCCTCATTCTCGTCGCGGCCATCGTTGTGAGCCTCGGCGGCACACTCGTCAGCATGAACAGGCTCAACAAGCTCCAAGCGCCTATTTTCACTGGTTTCGCGACAGGCTCCGATACTGCGACGGGTCTCACGAACCTCACAATCGAATCAAACCTTGCAATCACGATTAACCACCCGTCAAGCGCGAACAGAATTGACTTCGGTGCGGGCTACGTCGATGGAACAGGCGGGGGCATCCAATACTGCTTCATCGACACAAACGGTACGAACGCGACAGACACCGGCACAAACCACTGTAAAGGGTTCAACAATGTCACTGTCAATTACTGGAACGACTCGACGCAAGCAACCCACCCGGACAACGAGATTGGTGCATTTAAAATTCGCAATGACGGGAACAAAGATGTGAGGCTCAATATCAGCGTCAACAACGACAAAGACTCATTCATTGGCGGCACAAACCCCGAATTCGCGGGCTGGATTGACTACAACAACACAAACAACTCAGGAGAAACCGCGTGCACAGGTAACCAGCGCAACTTCACCTCTTGGACGAACTTCACAACGAGCCCGGGTATAGGGGTGTGCGGAAACTTCAACTTTGAGGATTCAGCAGCCGATTACCTGTACCTCCATGTGCGCGTTGGGATTCCAGAAGATGCAGCACCAGTCACGAGCTCTACGTCAACAATCACCGTGACTGGATGGACACCATAAACAATTTTTTCCCGATGACACGACGTCTGGCCTTCATCGTCCTGCTGTGCGTTTTCTGCAGCGTGCCTGTCGTCACAGCCACGGCATCCATCAGGATGAGCGAAGAGGACCGGACGCAAGTCTATATCCCTGGGAAGGTGTACGAGTTCAACTGGCTGGTCACTGGTTCCGACCACCTCACGGTTGAGCTCCGCAGCGCGTTTGACGACCGAGCAGTGCTCTACGACCCAGACCCTGGCGGCGGGCCACGCCAAATCAGGTTCACGATAAGCCCCCCCGACGACCTCGAGCCAGGAATCTATTCGACACGCATCATCGTCACTGAAGGAAGCACAGAGGGCTTTGTTGGTGCGCGTGCAAAAGTCCAGACGAGCGTGAAGCTCATCGTGCTCAGCCCAAAGCCACTCGTGAAAGCAGGCCTAAACGTCCGTGACACCGCGGAAGGCGAAGCGACAAGAGGAGAGCTCGAGTTGAGGAGCTGGTCGGAAGTGCCTACGGCAAACGTATACGCAGACATTGTTGTCCGGAACCCAAATGGTGAGGACATCACCGCGACGACCACACCAGTAACCGTTGCTGCAGGCGCGACCACCACGGCCCCGTTTACGCTCTCAACCGAGGACCTGCCACCCGGTTGGCATACGGCTTCAGCAGTGCTCCACAATACAGGAGAAGGAGGCACGGAGACCACGTCAAAAGAATTCCGCATTGGCTCACTCACCATGAACCTCATCTCTTATACGCAGCGGCTCAGCGCGGGGAGCATCAACCGGTTCACCTTCACTATCGGGAGCAACTGGAACCAGCAACTCGAAGACGTCTCGGGAATCGTCGAACTCGCCGGCGCGAGTGAGCGAACAGCGAGCATCAAAATAAAGCCTTTTGGCGAAGCGAAGCTCACCGCCTACCTCGACCTGAGCGACGTTGCAGTCAACGGCTCAGAGGACTACAATGGCACAATAAAGGTTATCGCCCGCGATGGATACGAGGACAGAGACATCAGCACGTTCAATATCAAAGTTTCCGTGATGGAAGAGCAATTACCAACCACTGACATCAGCCCTGAAGAGCTCCAAGAGCCAAAGACGTACAACATCGTCATCCCACTAAACTTGATGACGATCCTCTACCTCATCGCCCTGCTCCTCATCATCATCAATGTTGTGCTGCTCTTGCGTAAACGACGATGAACCGCACCCAGCTCA
>RFKA01000001.1 GCA_003694385.1 Candidatus Woesearchaeota archaeon
CATAAGGACAGCATAATACAGAGAAAGTTTTTATAAGGAGAAGAGCGTCTGCTGTGCCATGGGCTCTGAGGTGGAAGTGGAAGCCCGCCGCTTATTCAGTCGTCTCGAGCACGTCGGGTGGAGTGAAGAGGACTGCGCGCTCATCGCGCCGATGACGCTCGAGATTAACAAGCTCAAACAAGAGCAGGACGCAGTCATCCTTGCGCATTCCTACCAAACGCCTGACATTATGTATGGCGTCGCGGATCACATTGGCGACTCGTACGGCCTCAGCGTCCTCGCGCAACGGCTCCCGCAAAAGAAGATTATCTTCTGCTCCGTGCACTTCATGGGTGAGACTGCGAAAATTCTGAGTCCTGAGAAAGACGTCCTCGTCCCGAAGCCCGCCGGTTGTTCACTCGCAGAGTCTATTAGCCCGGAAGATGTGCGCGCACTCCGCGCACAACACCCCTCAGCAGGCGTTGTCGCGTATGTGAACACGAGCGCCGCTGTGAAGGCGGAAGCTGACGTGTGCTGTACGTCAGCAAATGTCGTCGAGGTCGTCGCGGCGATGCCGCAGCAAGACATCATCTTCATCCCCGACGAATACATGGGCTTGAATTTGCGCACGCTCACGCAAAAAAACATCATTCTCTGGCAAGGGCGGTGTATTGTCCACAAAGAGTTTTCTCCTGAGACGGTTGCTGCTGTGCGCGAGCAGTTCCCTGGCGTGAAGATTCTCGCCCACACAGAGTGCAGCCCCGCGGTTGTTGCGAGAGTTGACTTCGCGGGGAGCACGAGTGCCATGATGAACTACATCAAGGATTCGAGCGATGAGGAGTTCATGCTCGCCACTGAGTGCGGCCTCACAGATCGTATCAGGACAGAGTTCCCCCAGAAGCACATCGTTGGCTCATGCGGCCTCTGTCCCTACATGAAAGAAATCGCCCTGAAGGACATTCTCACAGCGCTCAAGGCCCCCACAAGTGAGCAAATCATCACGATTCCAGAAGCAACCCTCAAGCGAGCACGAAGAGCCCTTGACAAGATGTTCGCACTCACAGCACACACACAACACAAAAAAGCTAAACATTAAAAAAAAGCGGCCTCGTTCAGAGCGAGCATGAGAGAGGTGGACTTCTCAGCGTGCAGGGTTGCCTATTTCAGCATGGAGATTGGCATCGACCCCGCACTCCCAACCTACAGTGGCGGGCTCGGCGTGCTCGCAGGTGACACGCTGCGGAGCGCGGCCGACCTCGACGTACCCATTATTGGTGTGACGCTGCTCTATAAGAAAGGCTACTTTACCCAACGGATCGACGAGCAAGGCATGCAGCACGAAGCGCCTGTCGTGTGGAACCCAGAGGAGCACCTCACGCGGCTCCCCAACACCGTCACCGTGCACATCGCGGGTCAGGAGGTTCGCGTTGGGGCATGGCTCTCCGTCGTTGAGGGCATCCAGGGGACGCGCAATCCCATCATCTTCCTCGACACAGACCTCGACGAGAATGAAGCGGCGTGGCGCCACATCACGCACGAGCTCTACGGGCACGATGACCGTTACCGCCTCTCTCAGGAAATCGTGCTCGGAATTGGTGGCGTGCGCATGCTCGAGAGTCTTGGGTGCACAGGTATCCAGAAGTACCACATGAATGAAGGGCACAGCGCGCTCTTGACGCTTGAGCTCTTCAAGCGCTCAGAAGCAGCGGACCGCTTACACGATGTGAGGGCACGATGCGTCTTCACGACACACACCCCTGTGCCGGCGGGGCACGACCAGTTTGATAAGAAACTCGCTGAGGAGCTCCTCGGAGCGTTCATCACGCCAGAACTACATGATGTTGTCTTCATTGAGGGACGACTGAATATGACCTGCCTCGGCCTCCAGTTCAGCGAGTTCATCAATGGCGTGGCGAAGAAGCACGGTGAAGTCTCGCGCTCAATGTTCCCCGGGTATCATATCGAGAGTATCACGAACGGCGTTCACGCCCGGTTCTGGGCCTCGCCAGAGATGCAGAAACTCTTCGATGAATACTTGCCGGGCTGGCAAGCCGACCCTTTCTCGCTCCGCTACATTCTCAGCATCCCCAAAGAGCGCATCTGGGATGCGCATCAAGAGGCGAAGCGCCGACTCGTCGCCTTCGCGAAAACACGTGGCGCAACACTCCGTGAGGACGTATTCACGATTGGGTTTGCGCGCCGCTTCGCAACGTATAAGCGCGGCGACATCCTCTTCCAAGACCCTGCGCGGCTCCGGAGGATTGCTGAGCGGACGCGGGGCCTGCAGCTCGTCTTCGCAGGGAAGGCTCATCCGAAGGACCTCGAGGGAAAGCGCATCATTCAACGGGTTATCGGGCAATTACGCGCACTCAGTGACGTGATGCAGGTGTGCTTCCTCGAGGATTACAATATGGGGGTCGCGCAGATACTCATCCCGGGTGTTGACTTGTGGCTCAACACGCCTGCGCGGCCGCACGAGGCATCAGGTACTTCGGGGATGAAGGCTGCCGTGAATGGGGTGCCGCAGTTCAGCACGCTGGATGGCTGGTGGCTCGAGGGGCATATCGAGCATGTGACGGGCTGGAGCATTGGGAACGAAGATGTGTCGCGGGAGAGCAACCATGAGGAGGACGTCGAGGATCTCTACAACAAGCTCGAGTACATTATCCTGCCGAAGTACTACGATGACCGGGCAGGGTGGATTGACGTGATGCGCCACGCCATCGCTATCAATGGGAGCTTCTTCAATACGCACCGCATGGTGCAACAGTACGTCTTGAACGCATACTATCTCTGACCATCTCTGACTATCTCTAACGTTCACGAGAATACACTTTCTTTGGTAGTTTACTCGCAGTCCCTCATAAATCCGGGCACAAAATTTTAATGTAAAAAAAGAAGGGAGGACTCTTGAGTGGTTGCAGTGATGACACGCCTCGAGTCTACGTTCCGTTCTGAACTTCGGAAATTCCGAGAGGAGGGCACACAAGATTTTGAATACGTCGTGTCACTCTTGAGCGGCATGAGCCGCAGAGGGTATTTCCACACGATGGATGAAGAGGCGCTCTCGCTCCGCATCAGCCGCCTCGACGGGCTCCTCGCTACAAGTGAACAGCTCCCACCCCAAGAGCGCCTCTTCCAACTTAAGGATATTGGTGATGAGGTGCTCTTCCTCACAGGGATGTTCCCGCCATTCCTCGCGCGTATCTACCGCCAAGGCACTGTCGGCCTGCAATTCTACATGCAGCAAGGGAGGAGGAGTTACTGGGGTGCTGCTGCACTCGCCGAGGAACAGAGGAGAGCAGCGGCGGCGCGGCTTCTCGATTCGTTAGCGCAGGAGTTCCTCCCATGGGTGCAAACGCTCATTCAAGTACGGGCTCGTTTCGACCACACAATAAAACCCCTCGATGAGCGTTCACTCGCCGTTATTGAGCGCGAGACAGGGGTTAACTATGAGGCCGCCCGCCTCGAAGCGTTCATCGAGCAGCACCCCGAAGTCATGCTGCCACAACAAGAGTATGGCCCTGACGGCTTTGCAGTTAATTAACGAGTGCAGGTTGCAAAGCGGAGGCAGAGCCCTATTCAAACGGTACTACAGGCCCTCATACAGCCGGAAGAGTGCATTACCTAACTCGTCAGCAATCAAAACAGAGCCATCATCGAGTGGAAGGAGGGCAACGGGCGAGCCACGGGCCTTGCCATCGACGAGCCAGCCGTCGACGAGCAGCCGCAACTGGCCATCATGGACGGCAACGAGCCGGTACCCGCCTTGGTTCCACTGTCCCGCCTCCGCAATAAGCATCCAATCCTCAATGCCGGGGAGGGTCGCTTTCGTGAGACCTGCTGCACGCGCAAAGACTTCTAGTTGCTGGATGGGAGGCTCGAAAGTCTGGCAGCCCAGTCCGTTGTTTAGGCGGGGGTCTGGTTGTTTTCCCACGCAATAGGGGAAGCCGAAGTGTTGCCCTTTCCGCTCGGCGCGATTCAGTTCATCAGGAATCTCGAGGAGCGCGTTGCCTTCATCGGTGAACCAGAGGACTCCTTCGTCCCAGAAGAGACCGCGGGCATGCTTCACGCCACTCGCGAAGATTTCATAGCTCCCGTCAGGGTGGACGCGCAGAATAGTCGCCTGGAGCCTATTGTCGGGCTTGCAAGCATCGCATGGTGCAGGCACAGCAACATACAGGTTCCCGTCAGGGCCTGAGGTGAGCGTGCCGAGTGGCGGCAGGTTGTCGACGAGCACGACGGGCTCGGGCGGGTCGAGAAGCGAGTACTCAATTGCGGGAAGGAGAACGATGCGATTCCCCGCTGCAATGGCGAGGTCGCGGCCAAGGAACGCGAGGCCTGTTGCGTCAAGCGTCGAAACGAGGTATTGTTTGTCAAAGCGCCGGTCACCGTTCCTGTCAACGAGCGCGAACACGCCATCCTGTGCCGCAACATAGATGGTCCCTGAGGGGCCCATCGCGAGTGCACGGGGGCCTTTGAGCGCGGCGCTCTGCATGAGTTGGAAACCCTCTGCTACGGTGGGTTGGGGTGCCTCGCCAGCCGCGACGAAGCCGGTGAGCGCATTGCCGGAGGGAACGAGGGAGAAAAGGATGAAGCCAAGAGGCAAGCCTATCGCCAAGCCGAGGAGGAATACGATGCGTTTGAGCGTTACCATGGCCCCCGCAGCGTTGAGCCCTGACTCATTTATTAATTCCTCGCTTCCCAAGACAATAGCAAGCACCCTATCAGGCCCTTGGCAGAAGGGATGAGGGAGCAAGGCAAGGGAGCACGGTAAGGAAGCACGGCAAGAAGGTCACAAGGCAGGGGTTTGAAATCCACAAGCCTTATATATCGGTTAAGATATATCTGTCTCGATATAACGGGAACGATATGCTAAACACAAAGCACCAA
>RFKA01000090.1 GCA_003694385.1 Candidatus Woesearchaeota archaeon
ACAGGCAACTACACGCCAATGTGGAGTCAAGCGCAACCAGCAAGATTCTTCCCCGGCAATATCGAGGACTTCAATTTCGTCGGTGCACCCTATGTGGCGCGTGGTGATGGCTGTGGTTTCAGCGACTTTTCCTACTACGACACTTCCGTCCCGGGACAGAACTGCTGCAGTGCCAAGAGCTTTGATAGCCCCGACGGCTGTAACGGCAATGGCAAGGTCTCCTATGACCTCGGCGCCGTCTGGGTTGACCAAGTAGGAGAACTCATCGCCTGGCGCATCGCGGGCGCGTATGCGAAGGATGGCGTTGAGAATATGAGTATCTGTGATGGCCAGAACCGCAGCACGGCCTTTGTTGTTGAATTCGACATCGATGACAATGAGACAACAGGGTGTAACAATGGCGCGGGCGAGGGATGCTATCCCGGAGCAGATTACCAGATCTGGTTCTTCCCCGACGACAACACCACGCTCTTTGGTTACTACAATGGCACAAACTCCTACGGTATCGCCTTCGAGCCCAATGTTTCACTAAGCGCGAATGCAACCTGGGTGTGGTACAACTGCAGCTCCACAGACAACAAGGAGCGCGGCATAACTATCATCGTGAACAAGACAGCCGCGTTTGGCAATACGACGCCGAAACTGAACTTTGAAACAAACACGTTTAATACAACAGAAGCGACGACGAACCCTATCGACCAACTCACCGATTATAGTGGCGGAGCGCTTGACCCCTGGCTCTTTATGGGGCCCGGAGTTGACGAGGGTGCCTGCTACCAATGGGACCACACAAACCAGACGACCTGCGAGAACAACACGGAGGGCATTCCCTGCCTCTGGACGCCCTTCGGACCACCTGGAGACGATGGCCTCTGCGATCCCGATTTCGCGAGCTTCTCAAGCGGCGTTTCGTGCTTCACGCTCGATGACCAGACGACCTGCGAAGACAACGCGAACAATGGCGTCGGATTCTGCCACTGGGAGCCGGACGTGACACAACCAAATGGTTCGGTTGGCGTCTGCGTCGAGGATTTCCTTCCTTCTGAGTTTGGCGACGTTGACTGTGATAGCGAGTGCTTCTTCTGCTTCACTGAGGCACAATGCAATAACAGCGAAGCGAACGGTGGGCGCGAGTGGGGTGGCTGCACCTGGTACACGGATCCCTTCAATCCCGGTGGTTGGTGCGACGTGAAAGGAATCAAGACCGGCTGCTCGGCATCCCCGCGAGACTGCTTCACACAAGCGGATTGTACGGCAGCAGGCTGGAGCTGGGACTCCACCTGGAGTACCTGCCTCAAGCAGGCTACTGATGAGGTCTGCTTTAATGGTGTCGATGACAACCTTGATGGGAATATCGACTGTGAAGACCCCACTTGTGAGCACGCGAAGTCCTGTGGGGCACTTATAGACACCCTGACCGGAACGTACGCGGGGTTCTCCCCCGACGAGGCCCTCCTGATGAAGCTCACGAGCGGGCTGGGGCCCGTTCTTTACCTCGGCGATGACGACCGAAATGATCAGGGAGACCCCGGCGTGAACATCGTCGCATTCGCCATTGGCGTCGCTAACCTCGGCCTTGGCATGGGTGTGATGACCGAGAACCTCACCGACCTAATCTCCTGTAACGGTACGGTCGCGAATAGGACTTTCCTCTACCTCATAGATAATGACGCCGTTAACACAACTGGCTGCAATGTCACCTATGATGGAGTGCCGCATGATGGCTACGAGTACCTCGTCCAATACGGTAACTTCAGCATCACGAACGAAAGCGGACAGCAGCACGTCCTCCGCGCGTGCTATAATGGGTCGTGGGTAACGCGTGATGCCGTCGTGCTGAGTCCCCCTGGCGGAGATGGGCCTGGTGGCCCGGGAGGAGATCCGGGAGCACCACCCAGCCTCCCGATGGAGTGCCAGACTGACATCGAGTTCCCCGACTACCCGGCTGTCGTCCTCATTGAGAAAGCAGATATTGGGAACCCGCAGGGCGACATACGCTTCGCGGGCCTCGTCCTAAACGGGAGCGACGTGAACCTCTCCAACCTCACCCCGGCAGACACCATAACAGACCTCTACTACACACCGGGAACGATGGACTTTGAGCCCGTGGACTGCTTCGAAGAGCCGACCAAGTGTGGCACAGAATTCATGATCCTTGGCGGAGGAGAATTCATGCCTATCGAGGACTGCCTCGCGCCAGGCGATGAAGACCTTGACGGCCAGAGCAACTGCGACGACCCCGATTGCTCACTCCTCCCACAATGCAGTGGCTTCTATGACCCCGCCACCGATAAGACGCGGCCGCGTGTCACGCTCTCCACAAAGAAGGAGTTCACTGATGCCGCATTCATCAAATGGGTGACCGATGAGCCGACGAATGGCAGCATCAAATGGTACTGGAACAACAGCGAGTGCACGAACGCGAACAGCACGCTTGAAGACCTCGGCGACCCCACGACAACATTCGATGACTTCCGCCCATGGCACGAGGTGCCCCTCGATGCCTTCACGCTTGGAGCTCCGCTCGCGCCAAGTTCAACTTACTACTACAAGCTCACCTCGATCGACCGGGCGGGGAACACCGCCCTCAGCGCGTGCCTGAACCTCACCACCTCGAACGCAACAACGAACGTGAGTCTCGTCCTCAACTTCACAGGAAACGGAACTCCTGACGACTTCCTCGGTAACCTTAGTATTGACATTAATGGCACGGTGCTCGGGCCTGATAGCGCCTCGCAGTTCGAAGACGGTGTCGCGGGCGTCAACATGACTATCACGAACCCGACAGCGAACAGTTCAGTGAACTGGAGCATTACTCTCGTCGACATCGCCTTCAACGACCCTGGCATCTTCGATTTCACTGAAGATCTCGCAGGCGATGCGACTGGAGAGCGCGGCGACTTCATCGGCATGAAGCATGACGAGTGGCTGAACCTTGTGCAGAAACTCGGCGCCGACTACCTCGTCATCAGAGTTCCGAACCCGGGAGACCAGCTCTTCCACTGCCTGAACAACGGGACGAACTGTACAGACGTGACGAACACTGAAGGCGTGCAGAAACTCGGTGGGGGAGCAGAGTACAGTGAGTGGAAAGTACCGACGACACTGGGCTTCAGCAGCTACAGCACCGGCAACCCCGTGAATAAGACCTACACCCTCAACTACACGAACCTCACCGATGCAACGGTCGCCGCGAACGTGAACGAGAACGCCAGCATCCTCCTCCTCCTCAACCACACGACGAACTCGACGGAAACGTACAACTTCACCCTCGACCTTCCGGCAAACGTTACGGGGTGGGTGAACGGCTCCACGACGCTCGTGAACGTGACTCTCGCGACAAACGAGACAAAACAACTCAACGTGACGGTCCAGGGGAGCTCGGGCGGTGTCTATACGTTCTCTGTCTACGGTGTCCTCGCAAACGACAGTAGCGTCATCCTGAACAGCAGTTCAGACTTGACGATGACGCTCAACGTGACGGACCTCACGCCCCCCGTCATCTCCGGCCCGACGAACCACAGCATCACAGAGACGACCGCAGTCATCAACTGGACGACAGATGAGGCAGCGAATGGCAGCGTCAACTACGGCACGACGCCTGCACTGGGAACGAAGACGAGCAACACGACGCTCGCAACGACGCACAGCTTCACCTTGACCGGACTCTCACCCAGCACACTCTACTACTACAACGTCACGAGCTGCGACGCGAATGGAAACTGCGCGACGAGCGGCCCGAAGAACTTCACAACAACCACTGACGTAACCGCGCCGTCGGTGACACTCGTCACACCCGCGGACGCCCTGCGCACGAACAGCGCACCCATCACGATAAACTGCAGCGCAACAGACGCCATCGCCCTCAACAACATCACCCTCCTTATCTGGAACGCTTCAAACACACTCGACTACACGAACACGGTCGCCGCGACAGGCACGAGCGACAACGCCCAGTGGAGCTTCACACCGACGAGCGACGGGAATTACACGTGGAACTGTCGCGCAGGGGACACGAGCGATAACCACGGCGCTGCAGCGGCGAACCGCAGCTTCACCTATGATACCACCCCGCCGACGACGAGCGACGACGCGCCGAGTGGCTGGCAAACAAGCGCGTTCGTGGTCACGCTCACACCCAGCGACAGTGGCGTCGGCACGAACTACACCACATACACCCTTGATGGTGGAGCAGCGACGAACGGTACCCAAGTGAACATCACTACGGAAGGAAACCACACCATCACCTACTACAGTGTTGATGCCCTCGGCAACACCGAGAGCACCCGCACGGTTTCCGCCGCGCTCGACCTGAACGCACCGCGCCTCGACCTCACGAATCCGGCGGACAACGCCGTGACGGCGAGCACGATCACCTTCAACTGTAACGCGAGCGACACCGTGAACCTCACGAGCCTCACCCTCCTCGTCTGGAACAGCAGCGGGGCGCTCGACTACACGAACACTATAACGAGCACGGCAGCCAACATCAGCGGCGAGTGGAACGTGACGCCGAGCAGTGATGGAGTCTTCACTTGGAACTGCCGAGCCGCTGACGTCGCGAGCCGCACAACGAACGCGACAGCCAACCGCACAGTCACCTATGACACGACGAGCCCCACGAGCACGATTAACAGCCCAGCCAATAATAGCTTCACGAGCGACACGACCCCGACGATAACCTTCACGCTCGTGGACGAGCTTGACGGGACGATGGCCTACATCGTCTATGTCGACGGAAGCAGTGACGCAACAGGGACTGCAACGAACAACACTCCGACGAATGTCACGCTGAGTACTCTCTCCACAGGAGACCACGCTATCCGCGTGCAAGCGACCGATGACGCGGGAAACACAGCGAACAGCTCGCTCCTCAACCTCACTGTGGACACGACGAGCCCAGTCCTGAACATCACCTACCCCCCCGACAATGTCACCCTCACCACGAATTACACACTCATTAACTGGACCGCCAACGACACGAACCTCGATTCCTCAGTCCTCAACGTCGACTATGGCTGGTTCACTGCGACACGGACAGGAACGATAAATAGCGTGAATGTTACGAACCTCACGGGTGGGTGGCATACCTACACCGTCACTGTTAATGACTCTGCAGCGAACACGGCGAGTGATACGAGGAACTTCTTCGTCGACGTCCCCGTGAATCTCACGAATTTCACGACGGAACTCGAAGCGAGCACCGGCCTCAGCGATGTCGAGATAGTTGATGCTGTGAACCCCGC
>RFKA01000091.1 GCA_003694385.1 Candidatus Woesearchaeota archaeon
CGCTGCGGAAGACTTGAGCTGTGCAAATAAGGTCGCCTAGCAACGTTTGAACGTCGCCTCCCCTCCACGCTGCTTGATAGAAGCAGTGATTGCGGCGACGCTCTTGTCGAGGAGCGCTTCCGCCGCTTTGTAGTCCTCGGCAGTCACGTCTATTTTGTACGCGCCACTGCCGAGGTAGTGTATCTTCGTGTTATCGTTGAGTCCTTGCGTGAGCGCTGTCTTGACGTCTTCAATGCCATCGGGTGCGTAGGTCTCAATGGTGAGCCGGCCGCTAATCGTGACACTGCGCGGCTTTATCTTCTCTTCGACGCGAGTAATGAGTGCAGAGAGTATCTTCTTGGGGATGTTGAGTTTTCTGAGGTCGAACTCGCCGTCGACGTGCTCTTGGAAAGCCATGTGAACGTACTCGTACGCTTCAAGTATTGGCTTCGCGATGACTTCGTAGAGCTTGTCGGGGTCTTCCTTGAGTTCCGCGGCGAGGTTCTCAATGATTTTCTCCGCTTTGAGCTCTTGTTTGATGAGCGCGTTCTTCTGGCGTCGCAAGTTATCACTGACGCGGCGCAGGCTGAGGTCGATATGTCCTTGCTCTTCGTCGATGCGGAGCACTGTGCAGACGATTTTTTTCCCTTCGACGACATAATCGCGGATATTCCTGATGCGCCCGGGACTGACCTCACTGATGTGGATCATACCCGTCTTTCCGTACTCATCGAGCCTGCAGAACACGCTGTTATACTGAACACTCGTGACGGTACAGAGGACGAGTTCGCCTTCTTCCGGGTAGCCTGTGCGGGTATAGCGCATTATTCAAGGACCTCAAGTACTTGCGCTTCGACGCGGGTGCGGCCTCCTGTTGGGTGCGCAAGCGTCTCGCCGCAGACGAGGCACTTTACAGTCGAAGCCGACTTGCTGAAAGTTATCTGCTCGTTCTTGCACTTATTGCACCTGAGTTTGAGGAATTTCGTCATGAGGATTCACCTTTTCAGCGGATAAGAGAACTTTTTATAAGGCTTGTGGTGTGGCGGCGCGACGACAGGTTTATAAACTTGTTTTGTGGTGGTTGAGTATGCGTTACATCGTCCGCTTGCGCATTGCCTTGCTCGGCCTCTTCGGCGCGCTGGGAGGGTTCATGCTCTTGGGGCCGGACGGAGGGCTCACGGGGAACGTAGCGGGGCCTGCTGGACGCGCTGTGGCTCAAGATGGAACCATCGCAGTCATTGGTCTCTCGCTCGTGTGCCTCGCAGCCATCCTCATGATTGGCGAGGCGTACCTTGAGCGCCAGAGCGTCGCGTACGAGCTGAGAAAGCGGGAAGAGCGTTTGAGAATCGTCTAGCGTTGCTCACACGAGCTCGATTTTCTTTGCGCGGATGCCGCTGCGCTGCACGTGCATTTTTTTGCACTCGCTGCACTGGTAGCGAAAGTCGCTTTTCTTCGAGAGTTTCTTGCCGACCATCTTTGGTTTCGGCGGCTTGCTGTACTTCCCGAGGTTTCCGGCGCCGCGGCGCTCGCCTCGGAGGCGGACGCGTTTCTTGCTGCCCGTGCTGAGCGGGTGCGCCTGGTTCCTGCCGCGCGCTTTGCTTTGGATGACTTTGTGAGCAGTGTGTTTCCTGCAACGCGGGCAGTGCCGGTTCATTGTCTTCGGGACTTTCATTGCGCTCGCGGAGCTGCAGGCGCTTTATATATGTTGCTATGCTTGTGCGTTATTCGTTCGCTGCTGGGCCTTGCTTGTTGACCGCCCGGGCATCGCAAGGAAGGAAAAATTTTCTATATAGTTATTTTTCGATGTGGGGGGTTATACAAACGCCTTACAAACACCTTCACAGTCACAACAGCAGTCACACATTACAATCACACACTACCAATCAATCACTATAACCTCACAGTACCTAACCCTACCAAACACGCACTATGATTACCCAGTACAAAGCAAAGGAAAAAAGAATTAAAAAGGCGGGGGGCTCAGAAAGCACTAATGGAAGTTGATGGCAAAGCCCTGCTCGTGACGATCTTCATCATTATCTTGCTCGCGATGAACATCCTCTTCGGCATGCGCAGCTCGACAGCGTCAGCCCGCCTCGAGGAGGCAAAGGAGGTCGTCGACACCGTGATGGTGTTCATCGCGGACAGGGGCTACTACTATCACTTCCCAAGCTGCCAGAAGGCCTCAAGTAGGGACTACGTCATGGTCAACCAGTGCCTGAAAGAGGTCCTCGCCGGGCAAATTGTTGAAGGGGCCTTCGAGGAAACAGCGTTCCAGAACTACGTCCCTGATTACTCAGACGGCTACCTCGTCATCAAGAACACCTTGCCCGAGGACGAATTCACGAGCGCGAACTTCAGCCTCTACTTGAACAACCAGCCCATCGCGCGCGGCTGCGACACACCAGGAGTGATCGGGCCGGGCTACACGTGCCGCTTCACTTTCACGAAGCCCTGCAACACGGGCGACAACCTCCTCGTGAAGTACAACCGCGAGCGGGCCTTCCTAAAGAACTGCTGACAAACCCCTGACAGGTTTTTAAGCGGCGAAGCAAAGACCGGGCAAGAACAGCAAGAGACCAGAAGAAAGAGGTTGACGGATAAACGGTGAGGGTGGATCCTATCAGGAAACGACTTCCGCGCGCTTCTTCTTGACGAGGATGGAAGCTATCTTGCCAGGGAGTTCGGCTTCTTCGCCGGCAGCATAGGGGCCGTGCACTTCTCCCTTGAGGCCGAGGAAACGGGGCACACTCACAAGGAATTTCACCTTGCACACGCCGTCTTCATCAATCTTGGGCGGCTCTGCTGCTTCGTGCACAGTCTCGACGGCCGCCTGCACTTCTGGCTTGGGCGGCGCGACGGATTCCTCAGGCATCCCGCCCCCAATGACTGTTGCGAGCAGGCGTTTCCTGAACCGCTCGAAGTGGTCTGCGCACTGCTCAAAGAATTCCCGCTCTTCGGGCAGTAATAACGAGGTGTTGATGAGGTTGCTCTCGGTGCGCGCACGGTTCAGGGCCATCTCAATGATTTTGCGCTCGCGACGCTCATAGAGCTCCCGAAGAATCTTCTCGATGTTCCGGTACTGAATAGCGGCGCGTTGCGCCTTCGCAGCGCCGAAGCCACCCGCATCCTCGACATCTTTCTTCTTCTTCCGGAGGTACGTGACGACTTGGTGATAGAAGCTCTCCGGCAGCTGCTGCAAGTCGTCGCGGCCCTTCTCCTTGCGGAGGACATCAAAGAGCGTTTCATACGTGATGACGATATCCACCATAAACCCTCAACAGAGAGTTTTCCGCACAGGCTTAAATAATTATTGTGCACTGCAACCAGAAACAGAAGAAACACCTCATAAGCGTGGGCGTCACAAGCCATAGTAAACGTTGAGCCAGAGTGGACACTGCGGTGGTGGAGGGGTTGTCGTGCTCAAAGTTTTTTAATGGGCGGTGAATCTGGAAGGCCATGGCGAGCTTCACCTATAAAGACCTCGCGTTCGCGAGAGATGGCGAGCTGCTTCGCTGCAGGCTCTTCGCGCGCTACTCGTTCACAATCCCTTGGAACGAAGTGAGCAGGCTCGGCCCGTGCACCGTCAAGCACGACGAGCTCGTATTTCCCGGCGTGAGCGAGAAGAAAGTCCACAATAAGATGGGCCGGCTCGTCGAGGACGGGCTCTGCAATCGGCTCGTGCACGAGCTCTACAAGAAGCCCGCCGTGTATATCACGAGTGAGAGCGGCATCCCCCTCATCGGCACGAACGAGTACGGCATTGTCGACCGCGGCAGCAACATCATCGAGGTCAAGCCCGTCACGGGTTGTAACTTTAATTGCATCTACTGCAGCGTCGACGAGGGGAAGAACAACAAGACTGCTGACTACCTCGTCGAGGAGGAATACCTCGCCTCCGTCGCCGCGGAAGTGGCGAAGACGAAACAACACCCTGTGGAGTTCAATATTGGCCCACAAGGAGAGCCTTTGCTCTATCCGCGGCTCGTCGCGCTCGTCCGCGATCTCAGGGCTTTGCCGCAAACAGGCGTTATCAGCATCAACACGAACGGCTCCCTCCTGTCAACGAAGCTCATCGACGAGCTCGCAGCGGCGGGGCTGACACGCATCAACCTCAGTATTCCCGCGCTCGACCCCGAGCTCGCGGCGAAGCTCGCGGGCGTGAAGGTGTTTCCCCTCGCGCACCTCCTGCGCATGCTCGACTACGGGAAGGACAAGCTCTCCTTCCTCCTCGCGCCCGTGCTCGTGCCAGGCCATAACGAACAAGAAATGGCTAGTATTGTCAAGCTCAGCAGAACCATCACGAGCGAATTCCCAACTATTGGCATCCAGAACTACCTCTCGTATCCAAAGGGGAGGAAGCCTGTGAAGAAGCCACTATCTTGGGAGCGGTTCTTCTCGTTCATCAAGGAGCTCGAGCGAACGACGGGCACGAATCTCACGGCGACGAAGGAGGATTTCCGCATTCACGAGGAGAAGGAGCTCCCGAAGCCTTTCAAGAAGGGCCAAGTCGTCGAGGCAGTCATCGTCATGCCGGGGCGCTACGCGCGCGAGATGGTCGCGGCGGCGCACAACCGGGCAATCACGGTGCAGATGTTGAATGACCGCCGCGCGATTGGCAAGCGCCTCCGCGTCAGGATTGTCCGGGACAAGCATAACATCTTCAAAGGCGTCCCGTGCTAGTCTGTGCTCTGATTCCGGTTCTCCACCAAACGAGTTCTCAACTCGAGCAGAGAACGCAGCGCTCTGGTGCACTGCTCAATCTCACACCATTACCAGCATAACTACGCTTCCTTATGAAAATTATGAGTTTTTAGTTTTTACTGTTTATGAGTATAAATGAAGCAGATTTATGAGTATATTTACAAGTATATCAGTCTCTGCTCCTGAAGCCCATGCGCGCATCAATCTCTTCCGCGACAGCCGAGAGCTCATCGAAGATACGGTTCGCGTCCTTGCGCATCTCCTCGACGGCGGCCTTCACACTCCCTGCGCGGAGGTGGATGAGCCGTCGCTCGCGGCGGAGGAACCCTGCTTCGACGAGTGAGCGGATATGGTAATTGACGCGGCCGATACTGATTGCGAGCTCTTCAGCGAGCATCTCTGTCGGGACACCCGGTCTTTTCCGGAGGTTCTCGAGCAGTAAGAGGACCGTCTTTGGAGTGATTGCTTCGAGGTCTCTCCCCGTTCTGAAGCCAAGGCTGTCGCAGACCCAGATGACATCTTCATCGAGCCTCTTCTGCACGGGCTTCTGGATATTCTGAAGAACAATCCGCTGCGCCATATTCTTACAAAAAGAAGCTCAAGTATAAATAATTTTTGTCGAAATCATTTCAATATAATAAAATATATATGAATAATTTCGCAAATATTTATATATGGGCGCGAACACCATTCGTCGACTTCAAATCAACAACGCGCGGGTTTTGTGCTTGCCCGAGAGGGAGCGCAGGCACAGAGAAAGACTCTGCGCAGGAGGTGGAACATGAAAATCACACCCATAGGAGAGCGAGTCCTCATCAAGCCGGTTGAGCAAGAGGAGAAGACGAAAGGCGGCATCTACATCCCCGACACGGCGAAAGAGGAGCGCAAAGAGGGGACCGTGCAAGCCGCCGGAACAACGAAGGATGGCAAACCAATCCCGCTCAAAGAAGGGGACCACATTCTCTACGGCGGGTACAGCAACGAGGACATCGAAGTTGATGGCGAGAAGTACGTCATTGTAGAGTACAAGGACGTCATCGCCAAGCTCGAGAGGTGATGCAAGATGGCAAAACAACTCATCTTCAACGAGAACGCGCGGCAAGCGCTGCTGCGGGGAGTGGACAAAGTCGCGGACACCGTCAAGGTGACGCTCGGCCCGAAGGGGCGAAACGTCGTGCTCGACAAGAGCGGGAAGCCCGTCGTGACGAATGACGGCGTGACGATAGCAAAGGAGATCGAGCTCTTCGACAAGTTCGAGAACCTCGGCGCCTCACTCGTCAAGGAAGTCGCGAGCAAGACGCAAGATAATGCTGGCGACGGCACAACGACTGCCACAGTGCTCGCCCAAGCAATGATTAGGGCGGGGCTCAAGAACATCACGAGCGGCGCGAACCCCATCGAGATTAAGCGCGGCATCGAGCAGGCAACGGCCGCCGTCGTCGAGGAGCTCAAGCAGCAGAGCAAGGAAGTTTCGGGCAAGGAGAACATCAAGCAAGTCGCAACGGTCAGCGCGAACAATGACGAGGAGATCGGCAGCCTCATCGCTGACGCGATGGAGAAGGTCGGGAACGAAGGAGTTATCACGGTCGAGGAGGCGAAGAGCATCGAGACCTCGCTCGAAGTCGTCGAAGGTATGCAGTTCGACAGGGGCTTCATCAGCCCTTACATGGCGACGGACCGCGAGAAGATGACGTGCGAGTTCGAAGACCCGCTCATCCTCTTGACGAACAAGAAGATTTCGACGATGAAGCAGGTCGTGCCTGCGCTTGAGCGCGCTGCGAACGAGGGCAAGCCACTCCTCATCATCGCCGAAGATGTTGACGGCGAGGCTCAAGCAACGATTATCATCAACCTCCTCCGCGGCGCACTCAAGGTCTGCGCGGTGAAGGCGCCGGGCTTTGGTGATGACCGGAACGAGATGCTCGAGGACCTCGCCGCACTCACGGGCGCGACAGTCATTAGCGAGGAGAAGGGATTGAAGCTTGAGGACTTGAAGCCCGAGCACCTCGGGAGCGCGCGCCGCATCACCGTCGATAACGAGCGCACGACAATCGTCGAGGGCAAGGGAGACCCGAAAGCGCTCGAAGAGCGGAAGAAGGTGCTTGAGAGCCAGATAAAGCTCGTGGACAGCAGCTACAAGCAGGACGACTTGAAAAAGCGCCTCGCGAAGCTCGGCGGCGGCGTCGCAGTCATCAAGGTCGGCGCGGCCACTGAGACGGAGATGAAGGAGAAGAAGATGCGCATTGACGACGCCCTGCACGCGACGAAAGCGGCAGTTGAGGAGGGCGTCGTGCCCGGTGGAGGTGTGGCGCTCTTCCGCGCGAAAGCAACGGTCGAGGGCCTCAAGCTGAAAGGAGACGAGGGTGTGGGTGCACTCATCGTCGAGCGCTCCCTCGAGGAGCCCCTGCGCCGCATCGCGATGAATGCAGGGAAGGAGGGTGCTGAAGTCGTCGCCAGGCTCAGAGACGAGAAGGTCGCGAGCGTCGGCTATAACGCGAAGACGGACGCGTACGAGGACTTGGTGAAGTCCGGCGTCATCGACCCGACGAAGGTCGTGCGTTCTGCGCTCCAGAACGCCGCCTCGATTGCCGCTCTCGTCCTCACGACTGAGGCGCTCGTCACTGAATACGACGACGAGAAAGACAAAGCGGCCCCCGCAATCATCATATAAGTTTTCAAACAGTTTTTTATCTTTTCTTTAATATGCTCCTCTTTTGACACGCTCGGTGTTCTTGAGTAAACAGAGAGCTCAACAGCAGCTCTTTAGAAGAAGCTCTTGAGCCACGCAGCGAGCCTGTTGAGGAAGCGGACGATGAAGCCTCCTGACGGTACTTCATCGGGCCCCGTATCCGTATTATTGGTCTCGTTGCTGGCCGTCAGGTTGCCTGACAAGTTGCCTGACAGGTTACCCGTCAGGCTGCCCGTCGTGCCTGTGCTTCCCGGTTCTGCGCCGGCCGTCTCGTGGAGCGTTTCGGGAACGACGAGCACGCGCTTTTCCTCCCTGAAGGTTTGCTGTTCCTTCCCTTCCTCCCGATATTCTCCTGTGAGCGTGAACGTGATGTTTCCCGTGACATTGGGGGCGGTGAAGCTCGCTTCGAGGAGGTCGCGCGTCGTGCCTGCGAGTACGACGCCGCCCTTGCCCTGCTCTTCATCGAAATGTGTACTGGTGAGCGTCGCACCCAAGATGGTGAAATCAGTCTGTGACCCCGTGTTGTCAGCGATTGCGCGGACCGTGAAGGGTTCTCCTTCATGAATTTCTTCGGGGAGCACGAGTATGGGGGTGAGTGTTCGGCGCGTCACGACGAGGCGGGAGTCCCAGGTCTCGAGGTATGATCGCTCGCTCGTCGCAGGAGAGACAACTGTGCGGAGTGAGTACCAGCCTGCTTCCGGGGGGTCGAGGGTGAGCGTGAGGTTGTAGAACTCGCCGACATCGAGCTCTTCAGTCCCTTCATAGGTGTGGCCCGTTCGCGTGAAACCCGAGAGTGAGGGGAGGAAGTCAAAGAAGCCAAAGAGCTGGACGGATACATTGAGCTTCTTGGCACCCGTATTATTGACGAGGAGGACGTACTCGCTCGTCTCATCGTCGAGTATGCGTTGCGGAGTGAGTATCTGGGTAAGCGTGTAGGGTTCCGGTGCTTTCAGCGTGATTGGCTTCGGGAAGATTCTCCGTTCTTCTCCGTTAACAGTATACGTGAAGGTGCCATTCAGCACGCCCTCGGCGTAGCGGACGGGGCGGAGCACGTAACGGTAGGCCTTCTCATCGCCAGGGTTGAGGTTCACTTTCAGTGTGAGGAGCCCTTCTGCCCACGTGAAGAGCGTGTCCGAACTATCTGGGAGGAAGGAGAATCCTGGCGGCAGCTGCTCGGTGAAGCGACCACCCGTTAAGGCTCGCTCCCCCTTGTTCTTGAAGTTGAGCGTGACGCTGACTTCCTCATTGACGCTGAGCGCGAGCAGGTCATCAGGGCTTGTTTCTCTCGTGAGTTCTATGTCCGGCTTCCCGAGTTCAGTGAACGTGACGTGTGCCCCCCAGTAGGCTTCTCCACCAGAGAATTTCACGTTCTTGACATCGTAGGGGCAGCACCAGTTCGTATTATTGTCGTGCTCCTCGATCTCTGGGCATTCATACTTGCCTTTCTGGCAGTCAACGTAGTCGCTCTGGTCGTAGCAGTACTCCTCGAAGCCCGTGCGGCTCCGTCGGCACGAACCGTACGAGACGACGTAGTCTTCTCCATCGACGACGAGGTAGAGCGCGTAGGGGCTGCTCGCGAG
>RFKA01000008.1 GCA_003694385.1 Candidatus Woesearchaeota archaeon
ACTCGTTCTGTTGCGCTGCGCGTGTTCGTGAAGATGAGTGTTGTCTTGTGCTTCTGGATGAGTTCGTGGAGGAGTTCATACATCGCGGCTTGTTGCTTCGCGTGCGACGTGCGCATGATGTCGGGGACGTGGCGGAGCACCTTAAGGCCGTGTTGCTTGATTGCTTGGACGTCAACGATTTTGCATGGGCGGTAGGTCTGCGTGCTTGTATCCGCGACGCCGACGAGGAACTGCGCGACTTCTCGTAGGGGGTGCACTGTCGCGCTGAGGCCGATGCGGATGAGTCCTCGTTCGCGTTGTTCTGTGACGAGTGCTTCGAGGCGCTCAATGGTTAGGCTGAGGTGAACGCCTCGCTTGTTCTCCGCGAGTGCGTGTATCTCATCTATGATGATGTATGTTGCTGGGCGGAGCATCTCGCGGAACTTCGTGGTGGTGAGGCAGATGGCGAGGCTCTCTGGTGTTGTGATGAGGATGTGGGGTGCGCGTTTGAGCATGCTTGCCCGTTGATTCGCGGTCGTGTCTCCGGTGCGCGTCGCGACGCGGATGCCAAAGCGCTTGCCGAGCTGTTTTTTCGCGAGCGCCTCGATTTCTTTAAGGGGTTCCTTGAGGTTTTTCGTGATGTCGTTCGCGAGCGCCTTGAGCGGGCTCACATAGACGCAGTACACGCGGTTCTCCAGTTCACCACGGTCTGCTTTCTCGGCGAGGTTATTGAGGATGGCAAGGAAGGCGCTGAGTGTCTTGCCGCTGCCCGTTGGGCTGCTAATCAGTGTGTTCTCGCCTCGGTGGATGTTCAGGATTGCGTAGCGTTGCGGGGGACTAAATTGTCGGAACGTTGTCAGGAACCATTCTCTGATGATGGGGTGGAGCTCTCGCAGGGTCTCCTCATCACTATGCGGCTCTTGTTGATACGTTATGCTCATGCTGTTCACTCAAACAACAAATTATTTTCTATATAGTAATTATTTTGTGTTCCTCTTAACTGAAATTAAGAAACGGGCAGTGCGTTTAAAACATTATGGCGCTCGTGGCCAGTGCTTACTCGCACGGAGGCCTGAGAGGCGTGTATACCTTCCGCAATGTCTTCACGGCTTTCTCGTCGCTCGGGAACGAGGGGTTGAGGTAAACATCGAGCATGCGATCGAGAGGCGTTCTGCCGGGATGGCCTTCAAGAAAAGGATAGACTTCTCTCGCGAGAAATTTCGCAAGTGCCCGTTGCTCTCGTTTGTCCCCTTGGTCGTGAGCCGGTTCGAGAAGGAGTGTCTGCGCAGTGTAAGCCTGAAGCTCATTGAGCATGTTCTCGCGCATCGTCACGTACTCGCGAGGGTCTGCCCGCATGAGCTCAAGGGCCTTCTTATGCTTGTTATTATTGCCGAGCGGCGTTGCTTGTTCAAACTCGTACAAGGGCTTTCCCTCGAGTTCCTGAAAAGTCTTTTTCTGGTTCTCAAGCCACTGGTAAACCTGTGGATTCACTCCTGGTGGGAGTGCTTGCTCGGTCATCTCAGCATTCTTAAGCCCTCGGATGCGATAACGCTCAACTTCGTTCCTGAAGAACTCAAATGTTCCTCTTGCGTGCGCAGCCTCATCGACGAGCTCATCAAGCTTGCTCCTCGGCTCACGAATTCCGTCAAAGACGACGCGATCATCTACTGAGAGCGTGACCCTTCCTCTTCCTAATCGCTTACCATCTTTAAGCTTGAAATACACGCGGAGCTGGGTTGCGTTTGCAATTGTATCGAGCGTCTCGCCGAGTTTTCGATCGTCATAACTGCCTCCTCCGCTTCGCTGCGCGAGCTCTTCCTGTCTGAAGTTAGGTCGTACACTGCTTTTTATGCTGATGGTGTATACTGGTACTTGGAGCGTCGCGGCAAGCTCTTCTGCTTGTTCGCATGCCTTCTCATCAATAAGGGGGTCTCCCCTGCTGAGCATGTGGACGTCACGTTCGTCGAAGAAGTCGCTGAGCACGACGACGTCAACGACTGGCTCGAGGCCCCGGGCGATCGCCTGCTGTTGCTGGCTATACGCACTGACGAGTGTTGCGGATATTGTTTTGCATATGGGGGATGCGCCGCCATCGCCAAGTGGGGGATTGGATTGCTCGATCTCTTCGATGAGATTCCTGAGTGAGCGTGTTCTGTAAACGTCAGGGACTTCATTATTGAACACTCCTAGAACGTATTTTCTGTCCGTTGCGTTTTCAACCTCTTTGTTGAGTCTCTTGAGGTGGTCGAGGAGCTCTTTTTTCGCTTTCGGCGCGCCGGTGACGCTACTGCTGACGTCGACGAGGAGATAGGTGAGCTTGAATGGCTCCTGCGCATGTTCTCGACCCAAGGGGACGACGTCGACGACGTCACAAGGCTCCGGCTCACCTCCTTGAGGTGTATACGTGCAGCTAAACGCTTCTCGTGAGGGCACGGCCTCGCTGGTGCTTGCGTAGACGACACTGTCGCCGCCCGAGACGCGGTACGAGGGAGCGACGCCGCCCGTCGTGACTTTGTCTTCGAGGGTTTCGCCGTCCGGCGTTTCTGCTCTGAGGATGATTGTTGATTGCGTCAGGTTGAGCGGGACGTGGTAGCTTCCATTCTCTGGCTTGATGGGGATTCTTCCTTGCGGCGAGAGTTCTTCCGGCACTTTCCAGAAGAGTTGGGCTGTGCTCCCAGCAGGGACTTCGAAGCATATTGGCGTGTGCCACGGGATTGTTTCTTGAGTCGGGAACGTTATTCGCGCTTGTGCTGTGGCCAAGCCTGTTGCGGCGAGCGCCCCCGCCAGGAATGTTGAGAGTTGCTTGCGGAACCCCATTTTTACTCAGAAACAGTAGTAATTTACTATTATTTATAACGCTTAGTGTTTTTTATAAAAAACCACTGCCTTGTTTCGAAACTTTTTTAAGAACTTAAGAGAATTCTGAGTTGAGTTGGAGGTGTTCCAATGCGAATGAAAGCTTTGCTTGTTCTGGCAATCATTGCTCTGTCGGCAGTGAGTGTCAGTGCAACATCGATATTTGACGTGAGTGACCAGCAGTGTCCGGATGGAATGGTGAAGGACTGGTTTGGCGAGTGTGTGTGTGCCGGTGGTCCTTATCAAGGACTGAAGCCTCCGAACCCGGTTGACCACTGTCCAGGGTACTATCCGGAGTTCAAGACGTACGTGCCGCCGGCACCCCGCTACATCTAAACCAATTCTTTTTCCAATTCTTTTTCCTTCTGAATTCTCATATGCTCAGCTTGTTTGCTCAGAACCCGAGTTTTGAGAGAATCTCTTCCTTGTCGAAAGTCTTGAGGTCGCC
>RFKA01000009.1 GCA_003694385.1 Candidatus Woesearchaeota archaeon
TGCGATGAGGAATCCCATGAGTGCTTGTGTTTCTGGGATGATGCTGAAGATGATGCTCTTCCCGAACATTGACTTCTTCTCGCTCACGGCGCCGATACCACTCGCAGCACTCATGCCTTGCCCGACGGCGCTGATTGCTGCGAGTCCGACGGCGAGCCCTGCACCAATAGCGATTGTTCCGACGGCGCTCGTGAGGCCGGCCTTCACAGCGCCGATGACTCCGCCGCCGACGAGGAGGAGTATGGCGACGAGGAAGCCGTAGAGTGCTTGTGTTTCTGGGAGGACGCTGAAGAGGATGCTCTTGCCGAACATCTTATCATTACTCGCTGTCGCGCTAATGCCTGCCGCTGCGGCGATGCCCTGTCCGATTGCGCTGACTGCCGCGAGCCCCACAGAGAGTCCTGCCGCGATGGCGAACATACCGAGGCCGAGCGGCAAGCCCTCTCTTGGCACGCCGAGCACGCCGAATCCAATGAGGATGAGGATGGCGACGATGAAGCCGTAGAGTGCTTGTGTTTCTGGGAGGACGCTGAAGAGGATGCTCTTGCCGAAACTCTTTGGTCGCTCAAGCCCCGCGCCCACGCCTGCGGCGGCGGCGATGCCTTGGCCGATCGCCGACAAGCCCGCGATGCCCGCCGCGAGCCCGGCGCCGATGGCGGCCCACCCCACCACGAGCCCAATGGAGCCCTTCACCGCCCCGAAGAGGCCCATACCAATGAGGATGAGAATGCTAATAATGAAGCCGTAGAGTGCTTGTGTTTCTGGGAGGACGCTGAAGAGAATACTCTTCCCGAACGCCTTTTTGTCCTCGCCAACGGCGCCCACGCCTGCGGCGGCTGCAATGCCTTGCCCGATCGCGCTGACTGCCGCGAGCCCCACTGCGAGCCCTGCGCCGAGCGCCCCGAGGCCCTGTGCGACCGTGATATCCTTCACGGCACCAATGACTCCAGCCCCCAGCATGATGAGGATTGCGATGAGGAAGCCGTAGATGCCCTGCGTCTGCGGCAAGGCTTGGAAGAGGAGGGCTGTGCTGAAGCGCTTCGGGTCCTCAGCAACACTCTTCGCACCCGCTGCCCCGACAATGCCGGCGCCGATTGCGCTCGCGAGCCCCGCTGCTCCGACAGCGATGCCCGCGCCAATTATGGCGAGGCTCGTTCCTGAAAGCCCGGCAAAGGCGCCACCGAGCACTGCACTCGTGACCTCGCTCACTCAGCCACCTCCGTATAGACGCGCTCCTCCTTGAAGGGGAGGAATTTGTCGCCGCCGCCCTCATAGAACTTCCCGAAGAACTCGACGAACTGCAAGCGGATGCTGTGCACGAAGCTCCCGAGCGCGTTCATCGCGAAACTGAAGAGGTGCCCGCCGATGAAGACGAGTGCGGCGAGGAGGAAACCAACATAGGGGACGCCGTGCAGCATGACGGCGAGCAAGTTAACCGTCATCGCGATACCCGCTGTGCTCAGGGCGAGTGCGAAGAGGCGTGAATAACTGATGACGTCACCCATGAACCCCGTCATGCCGAGCAGGCCGAGGGGGCCTTGCAGCACGAGCACGACGAGCACGGTGAGGCCGAGGAGTGCGTGCGCGAAGACACCCCAGTGCAGGACGTACGCGAGAACCGCGAGCTGGAGTAGCCACCAGAGAACGCGCTCACTGAGCATCGTCCGCCAAGCTTTGTGGCGGATATCCTCGATGAGCCCGAGGACGAGCCCGATGTTCAAGTGGATGAGCCCGACGGCGAGGCTGAGGACGAGGAAGTAGAGCGGCTCTGCGAGCGGGTCTTTCCAGATGGCGAGCGCACTCGTACTCACGCCGAGCACGGAGTCGCCGAAGAGCGCTTTTGGCGCATCGCCGAGGTAGCTCCCCGTGAGGACACCAAAGAGCATGCTGAAGAGGCCGATGCCGACGATGCTGATGCTGATATCCGTGATGCCACGGTTGTATTTCCTGAAGAGCGCGATGAGCACCGCCCCGAGCACGACGAGACCGAGCCCGTACACGAAATCAGTCAGCATGAAGCCTGCATAAACGAGGAATAAGGGACCGACGATGAAGGTGGGGTCGAGGTCTTTGTACTTTGGGAGTGCGTAGAGCTCTGTGAGGATCTCGAAAGGCCTGAGGAAGCGGTTATTGTTGAGCTTGACGGGCACAGACTCCTCCTTCTTCGGGAGCGCTTCGGCGAGCGCGACGCCCTTGATGGAGTCAAGCTTTTCCCGCTCCCGCTTCGTCACCCAGCCTTGGAGCACGAGGACTTGCTGCGTGGCGCGCATCTTATGCGCTGCCTCGAGCTTCTCTTTCTCGAGCTCGAGCAGCTCATGGAGGAAGATACTCTCATCGAGCGCTCTGCGCTGGAGCCGCGCGACCGCCCTCGTTGTTTGTGCAAGTTCTTTCTCGAGTGCCGCCCGTGTCCGCTGTACCCACGCGAGCGCGTTCTTCTCGACAGGAACTTTTGGGACTGCGAAGAGCACCAGTCCGTGCTTCTTCATGAGGAGTGTGAGCGCATCAGTGTGTTCCTTGAGTGTTATGAGCACGACGAGAGCCTCCTTGCCGCTGACGCGCGTCTCGACATGTACTTCTTGCTGGGCGCTCGCGGCCTGCACGAATGCTTCAGCAGCCATGGTGGTGCCTCGCGCTACGCGTACGGCGAGGCGTTGTGTGTCGTGGAGGAGCGCAACAGGGAGGCGTTGTTCGTGGAGCTCACGGATGAGGCGCTCTTCTTCTGTGCGCGCAGCGAGCAGCTCGATGCGCTCCTCGTACGTTGCCTCCAGTCGTAAGAGTTCCTGCTCGTACTGGCGGAGGAACGCACGAGCTTCCCTGATTATGCCCGCGGTACCGCTGCGTTTTACGCGCGCTTTGCGGAGCGTCTCGAGCCCGAGGAGTTGTTGCAGGAACTTTTTCTTCTGTCCAGGAATTGTGAGGATGTGTTTGCAGTGCGCGACACGGACGAGGAGGTCGCTTACTGTTCTGAGGTCTTCTCCAGGGTCTGCGGCTGTGAGTGATTCTTCTTTCACGTCGAGGAGTTGCATGATGCCGAGCTTGTGGAGCTCGCTGATGACGCGCTCACGCTCACTCTTATGCATGAACAGCGTTACCTTTACCATATCCTCTGAACGAATCATGAGAAGAGGAGTTGCGTGACGCGCTTCGTAATCATTGCCCGGCGCTGCTGCGCGGCTTTGGCGAGTTGCTCACGCGCTTTCGTACTTTCTTGTTCGATACGCTGTCGGTGTTTCTTCGCTGTTTTCTCAACCATCGTGAGCCGCTCGGCGCGTTCTTCAGCGAGCTGGGTGAGGAGGGCCTCGTGTGCTCTCGCGCACTGCTCTTTCGCCTGCGCGATGGCTCTCTCAGCGTTCCTCTCGGCCTGTGCGACGCGTTTCTCGGCGTCGTGTTCTGCTTTCTGGAGTTCTTGGAGAATCTTCTTCACTGTGACACCGCGCCGCGCGCATCACAACCTCATTATAAATTTATGCTTCTTGCAGGCTATTGTTTCGCGTCTATGTTGTCCTGTATGTAATTTTGTATGATGTAATTTTGTATACTAAGTGTTCGTTGTTTTGTGTGTCGTTCCGTGTATGCCTGACGTTCGAGATTCAATGTGGTATTTCTCGACTTCCCGTGGACACACTCACCTAGTGAATGTCTGGTGAAGAAGTGCAACTATTTCGTGAATTTTCTGTCGAGGCAGAGCACATCGGGGCCGGTGAGCGCAACGCTGAGCGTAGCGAGGGCGAGTCCGAAGTCACGTACAGCGGTCTCCGTGAAACCCATTGAGGTGCTGATAGCCAAGAGGTGGAGGCCAAGCACTGCAGCCGAGAGCCGCGTATAGATGCCCGCTATGAGGAGTAGCCCGAGTGTCACCTCGAGCACCCCGTTCGCGAGGATGAGCGTCGTGGCTGAAACGGGAAGAATGGCTGCTTCAGCGGGAAGCCAGCCGGTGAAGCGAGCAGGGTCGATGAGTTGGCTGAAGCCGAAGAAAAGGTAGACGAGCGCGATGCCGATACGTACTGTTGGGGCGCCAAAGCGCTGGAGTGAATCTAGTCGTCCCATTCGTCCTCATCCTCTTCTCTATACCTTTCTCTATGCCTATCTTCTTTTTTCTTACTTGCCCCCTGTACTTTTCCTTGAGAAGTCCCTCCCTGAACTGCAATCTCTCTGCTGCCGCCGAGTGGCCCAAGGGCGTACTCTTGGAGGATGCGGTGCGCGTTCTTGCTGTGCACTCTGCCTGCTTTTGTTGTGAAGAGCTCGGTGCCATCAGTTCCACAGACGCGGAGGATCTTGGCGCGTCCGCCAGGGTGGCGGGGGATGTACGCTGTGATGTCGTACACTTCTCCATTGATGATTGTCCAGCAGGATGTGGCTGAGTCGTGGGTTTGTACTTCCTCCTGGGTTAGTTGCACACTCTTGAGTTGCTGCTCAACGCTGGCCGTTTGTGCACTGGCGTCCTGTGAGTGAGGGGTGGGGTGAGGGAGCATCGCGAGCACGACGGCAAAGATAAACACCCCTCCCGCAATGACTGGTCGGTAATCCATGCTCGCTCCGGCTTTCCGCAATCACTTTTAATCATTTCGTTTCCGGGCGCGAGACCCCCGCATGGTTTCAACGCGATTGCTTGCAAGCAGTTTCCAGAACACAAAGTAAACACAAAGTATATTAACTGCTCTGTGTGGAACGAGGCGATGGCTGAGCAAAAACACGGTTGTATCGACTGTGGCGCGCCCATTGAGGAAGTTGGTCGGTGCCCTGTGTGTACTGAGCGAACGAAGAAAGTGCAGGCTGCGCACGATAACCGTTTGCCGAGGACCTGACTTACAGTTCACGGAGCCTCTCCAGTTGTCTGCGCCGTTGCATGAGGTTGGAGAGGTATGTTGCGAACGAGTGGGGTTGTCTGGGGTCGAGCATCCTGATGGGGCGGACGCTGAAGTGCTGGACGCTCAGCGCGGCGTAGTGGTCTTTCATTCGCTCTGCTCGCCTCGTTGTGCGCCTGTCGGTCGAGTAGACTCCTCCGCGCACGAGTGCGAGCCTGCCTTCTGCGTCAATGACGTTCCTGAGTGCGAGGAAAGAGTGGGCTTCGCCGACGCGTTTGATTGTTCCAATGAGTGTGTTCCCGAGCAGAATGCGCGTCGCCCGCCCATAGTGCTTGTTGGTGCGCGAGAACAAGGTTTGGTGATGGGTTTCGTCGAGCGCCGAGCACGCCCCGTAGCGTGTCGGCCGCGGGTCTGTGCGCACGTTGAGTGTGCGCGGCGCTTCACCGAGCGCAGCCCTGTATTGCGCTGGTATGATGCGCGTTGCTTCCTCCCACGTTGCCGCGCCGAGCACGTGTGGCGTCAAGTGAAGCTCGAGTCCGCGCCGGACGCGCCCGTGCGCACCCCTTGTCGGCCATTCTTTGAGCGCGGCGAAGAACTCGATGAGGTGTCGTGGTGCAAGGCTGCGTGCTCTCTGCTGGAGGAGCGTTGTGGTTTCTCCCACGCCAAGCGTCTCAACGAGGTCGTAGGCCTCGCTAAGCAGGTTCATTGCTCAACAGCCCCAATGTGATGGGTGGCTTGCGCAGAACGAGTCGTAACGAGCTTGCCAGCGAGGGTTCGCAAACCGGAAGGTCTGGCCGCTCCACACGTACCCTTTGCGGCGCTGCCAGTCGTGCGTCCCGCTCCAACCATACGAATTGCTTCGCCAACGTTCTCTGGCTGAACGCCCATACGCGCCCCATCCTCTGCGAGGATTCAGTCCCCCAGCATAGCTTCCCCAAGCTCTGCCTCCTGCTCCCCACACCCCATAACTTCCTGTGGCGCCCATGTAAGGACTGCTTATGTAAGAACCTGCTGAGCGGCCACCATAGCTGTATCCTTGCCAGGCCGCGGCCTGAGCGGGAACCACCAGGAGCATGAAGACGAGTCCGAACAGGAGGGCTTTTCTCATAGTGAGGGGATTCTTTTCATGTTCAAATAGTTTATCAGGATCAAATAATTTATCAGGATTTGATCTTTCTGTGTTGGCTTTTCCTGCGGCATCCGTCGTAGGTGCTCCCTGCGTTGCAGTGTTCTCCGGCGCCGCAGTTCTGTGTTCCCGCGAGCTGTGCGCCAACCACCATAAAAACAATTTATATACTATTATTAAGTAGTAAATTCATATATAAATTTTTTGTTCTGTTTTAAAAAGAAAA
>RFKA01000092.1 GCA_003694385.1 Candidatus Woesearchaeota archaeon
GAGGTGTTCTTCCGCCACCTCGAGCTCAGCAATGATATCAGTCGTCTGCTGTTCGGGCATTGCGCACATTAATTTAATGGTTGTTTATAAGTTTTCGCAGAAGTGGAAACTTGTTTTCCTCCTCGAAAGATTAAAAAATCTGGCTGCGGCGAGGGGGAGGGTGGAGAGTGGAAAAAACGAGAAGAGGGATACAGTCGAAGGAACCCAACTCTCGCAACCAGGAACTGAAGAGTTCTGGGAGCTCGTCGGGACGCACCGCTCGCTCCAGATTCTTCTCGGGGCAGCAATCATCGCACTCGTCTTCACGCTCCTGAATGTGCGCTTCGGGTGGATTACGAACCAGTTCTTTAATGCGGGAGCAATCCTCATCACGCTGTTTCTCGCGTCAATCCTCATCAGAACATTCAATGAGCTCGGGATGCGGAGGATTGATAGGAATCTTTTTGTAAGGACTATCTCTAAGGTGACGATAAGGACTGGGTGCATTATCGCAATAATTCTCTTGGCGTTTTTTACAGCGGCCTTTGCGTTGCCCCCAAAAATATTCCTTACGGGCGCCATTACCTTGCTCTTCCTCACAATCCTTGGTGAGAAATTTTTGGGGGGAGAAGTCTCTCAGCGGGTGCTGGTTGTCTTTGGGCTGCTGTTGATCGTCATGCTTGCTACTGTGTTCCTCGCGATGTACGAAGAAGGACCGAGCCAGCGAGACCTCTCAATCAAGGAGGAGGCGATAAGAAAACTCGATCCTCAACTCTGCGATTCGCTCGAGCAGAGAGAAACAAGGACTTCCTGCTACAATGAGATAACGCGGAAAATAGGGCTTATATCATCTCAATCTCAATCTGGAGACCCTCGGGGATAGGGACGCGCATGATGAGCCTGAGCGCTCGCTCATCGAGGCCGAGGTCGATGAGGCGCTTGTGGATACGCATCTCGTAGCGCTCCCACGTCGCCTTGCCTTCACCATCAGGGCTGCGCCGCGTCGTGATCTTCAGAACTTTCCGGGGGAGAGGAATAGGGCCGCGCATAACGACGCCCGTCTTGTCAGCGATGTCCTGGATGTACTTGCACACCTCATTGATCTTATCAATGTCCGTGCTGGCCAACTTGATGCGCGCCTTTTGTTGCATGCGGTTCCTCCCTGCCTGATGAAAAATCAGCTCACCAGGGAAACAGTGAGTTGTTTAAAAAGGTATAGGGTAAGTTGTTTACTCCAGCTTCTTCGCAACGAGGTCGATGCACATGCCCGCAGCGACTGTTGCGCCACTGTCCCTGATAGCAAAGTTCGCCATCTGGGGGATGTCCGACTTCTTCTCAATCACGAGCGGCTGGACAGGCTTTATCTTCACGATGGCCGCGTCGCCGTTCTTGATGAAGTCAGGGTTCTCCTCGAGCACTTCGCCCGTCGCCGGGTTGAGCTTCTTCTCAATCGCTTCAATGCGACACGCGACTTGTGCCGTGTGGATGTGGAAGACTGGCGTGTACCCAACGGTCATAACGCTCGGGTGGTTGAGCACGACGATCTGGGCCGTGAACTCCGTCGCGACAGTGGGCACATTGTCGGGCTTGCCGATGACATCGCCGCGTGCCACGTCTTTCTTGCCGATGCCACGCACACTGAGGCCGACATTGTCTCCGGGCTCCGCGACAGGGATGCTCTCGTGGTGCATCTCAATGCTCTTGCACTCTCCATGGACACCCTTCCCTTCGCGGCCGGGGACAGCGATGATTTTCTCGCCGGGCTTCAAGGTGCCCGTCTCGACGCGGCCGACAGGGACGACGCCGATGCCCGTGATGTTGTACACGTCCTGGATGGGAAGGCGGAGCGGCAGGTCCGTCGGCTTCTCAGGAGGCTGCAGGTCATTAATGGCCTCGAGGAGGCAGGGCCCGCTGTACCAGCTCATGTTCTCCGTCTTCTTCGCGACATTGTCGCCGGGAAGCGCGGCGATGGGGACGAACTTGACAGCGTCAATCTTGTACCCAACGCTCTGGAGGAGCTTGCTCACTTCTTCCTTGACTTTGTTGAAGCGGTCCTCGCTGTACTCAACACCTTTGATGTCCATCTTGTTGACCGCGACAATCATCTGGCCAACACCGAGCACTTTGCTCAGGTAGGCGTGCTCGCGCGTCTGCGCATTGACGCCGTCGTTCGCCGCCACGACGAGCACCGCGGCGTCGGCTTGGCTCGCGCCGGTAATCATGTTCTTGATGAAGTCCTTGTGGCCGGGCGCGTCGATGATGGTGAAGTAGTACTTGTCCGTCTCGAACTTCTTGTGGGCGAGGTCGATCGTCACGCCACGCTCTTGTTCCTCTTTGAGGTTGTCCATGACGTAGGCGAACTCGAAGCCCGCTTTCCCGAGCTGCTGCGCCTTGTCCTTGAGCTTGCGGAGCACTTGCTCGCTGACATTGCCGGTGTCGAACAGGAGGCGGCCTACCGTGGTCGATTTGCCGTGGTCCACGTGTCCGATGAATACGAGGTTGATGTGTGTCTTGTCCTTTGCCATACTTTTCCCTCCGATGCGGATTGGTAGTGCTCAGCGAACAGCAAGCCATTTATAAAGATATCGTTGGTGAACAGCCAGGAGAGAGCGGGTTGGGAGAAAACAGAAAGGCGCACGCTTCTTGGAGCAAAAAGTTAGAGGTAAAAGAATGAGAGAACGGGAAAATACCTGAGTGATTGTGAATGCAACAATAACCAGTATACATATAGTTATACTAATAGAAAATTTTATATATTGGTCTCCTTGGTACTATAGCAAGAGTTTCGGCTCGGAGCAGACAAAGGTGATAGTATGACTCTCGACGTAGGGCAAGCAAACATCAAAGTCGTCGGTTGCGGTGGCGCGGGCGGCAACATGACCAACTGGCTCTATAATAAAGGAATCCAGGGTGCAGAGATTATCGCGTGCAATACCGACAAGCAGCACCTCGACATCATACAGGCAGACCACAAGGTGCTCATGGGCGCGAACGTGACACGAGGACTCGGCTGCGGCGGCTACCCCGCGAAGGGAAGAGAGGCTGCGCAAGAGAGCATCCAAGAGCTCAAACAGGCGCTCGGACACGTCGACATGTGCTTCGTCTGCGCGGGCATGGGCGGCGGCACGGGGACGGGGAGCGCCCCCCTCGTCGCGCAAACGGCGAAGAGCGCGGGCGCAATCGTCATCGGCACGGTCACGATGCCCTTCAAGATCGAGCGCGCACGCATCGACAAAGCAGAGGACGGCCTCCAACAGCTCCGCAATGAGTGCGACACCGTCATCGTCGTCGACAACAACCGCCTCGTGCAAATCGCGGGCAACCTGCCCGTGCAGCAGGCCTTCGCCGTCGCGAACGAGCTCGTGAGCACGATGATCAAAGGCATCGTTGAGATCATCGCCGTGCCCAGCCTCGTCAACCTCGACTACGCAGACGTGAAAGCAGTCATGAAAGACGGCGGCGTCGCGGCAATCGGCGTCGGGAGCAGCGATACAAACAACCGCGTTGAGGAAGCGGTGAAAGGAGCGCTCAGCAACCCCCTCCTCGAGATCACCTACGGGGGCGCCACTGGCGCCATCATCCACATCACGGGAGGCCCGGACATGACGCTCGACGAGGTCTCGCGCGTTGGCGAGCTCGTCACGGAAGAGATGGACGACGACGCGAACGTCATCTGGGGCGCACGCGTTGACGACGATATGCAGGGCAAGCTCACCGTCATGACCATCATCACGGGCGTGAAGAGCCCGTGGCTCCTCGGCAAGATGAGCAAGGCAGAAGTCGCTCGCGAGCAAGCGCGCGTCAGCAACGAACTCGGCATTGACATGGCAGGGTAAACCCCCAACAGTTCGACCGCGAGGGAGAGCAAGATGGATGAAGGAAGAATCGTCATGCAGAAGATGGTCCGCGAGATAGCGGAGAGCAGCAAAGAACAGCTCACACGCCTCAGCGAGCCGGTCAAGCGGCTCGTCCCCGTCCTCATGCAGCGCGGCCTCGACACGATGAACCTCAGCATGCTCTCCCCGGAGCTCAAACAGGAACTCCTCAATCACGTCGGGAAAGAATACCTGCGCAGAGGCAACCTCGCTGAGGCGAAGAAAGCCTTCATCTTGAGCAGCAACAGGGAGCAACTCAGCGAGATAGGGCTTCACCACGAGCGCTGCGGGCAATACGCAGAGGCGATTAACGCGTACAAGCTCGCCCGTGATGAAGAACGCATGCGCCACCTCGCGGAGCGCTGCCTCCTCAGCGGCCGCCTCACAGAGGCAGCCGAGGCCTACCACATCCTCGAGGATGCACAGATGCTCGACGCCGTCGGCACAGCGTGTCTCGAACGCGGCAAGTACGCCCTCGCCCTCAAAGTCTCCCTCGTCACGAAGAACACCGAACGACTCTGCACCCTCGGCGACAAGCTCGTCAAGGACAGGAACTACCATGACGCGCTCAACGCGTACCAACACGCACAAGCAACCGAACGGCTCAACGCGCTCGGCGACGTCTGCGTGCGAGAGAACAGGCTCGCCCTGGCGAAGCTCTGCTACGAAGCGGCCGGCAACACGATGATGGTGCAGTTCCTCGCTGAGAACTTCAGCGACAAAGAGGAATAAGTATGCTCGGCCAAGAAGAACTCCTCCAGCAAAAAATCGAGGTGCTCCTCGAGATGCACAGCAAGAAAGTGCTCCAGGAGCTCAAAGAACTTCGGGAACAAGTCTCCACGTTACAGCGCACGGTCGCCGAGCTGCGCGCACAACCAGCTCCTTCTGGGCCAGCGCGACCCGCTGCGCCAGCAGCGCAGCCAGAGCAGCCAACACAACCTGCTGAGCAAGCACCACAGAGCGCAACCACTCCAGCGCGGCCTCCGCAGAACAAGACGCCTGCGAACAAGAATAACTTACCGCCAGAGCTCGCCATCGACAAGATTTTCTACTCAGGAAAGCGCTGAACAGCCACGTGAGAAGCAGAAAAATACGTTTCAATCGTCGGACTGCTCGTCCTCCTCCTCAGCCTTCTCAAGCTCGTCCATCGCCTGCTGCAACTCCTCATTCCTGATGACTCCTTTCTTGATGAGGAGGTCGATAAGCGCGCTCAGCACGAAATTATTGCTCTCGGCGAGCTCTTCAGGCGACAACTCTTCAACATCCTGCGTCTCTTCCTCTGGCGGCACACCTACAGAAGTCTCTGCAGACGTTTCTGCGGGCGTCCCGACAGGCGTCCCTCCAGTCAATCCACCGCTTTGCTCATCCATAGTTATGCACCCTCCTTCTTGAGACCTTTGCGGTCGCGAATCTGCTCTATAATCTTCTGCTGCAGCTCGTGGGGAAGCATCTCGAAGCTCTGGTCGACGACGAAGCTCGAGCCACGGCCGCCCGTCGCGCTGCGCAAGTCACTCGAGAGACCGAACATTTCCCCGACGGGGAGTTTCCCGATGACCGTGACGGTCGCGCCCTCCTGCTGCATGTCAAGCAGTTGCCCGCGCTTGTTGCTGATGAGCTTGCTAATCTCTCCCGTGTACTCCTCAGGCGCTTCGAAGCGGAGCGTCTGAACAGGCTCGAACAGGACGGGGCCTGCGAGGTTGAAGGCCGCGCGGATACCATCACGGACCGCAGGATACATCTGTGCGGGGCCGCGGTGAATCGCGTCCTCGTGGAGCTTCGCATCAACGAGGCGGACGATGACGCCCATACAGGGCTCATGCGCAATCGGGCCCTGCTTCATCACGTCCTCAAACATATCATTGCACAGCTCGATAATCTCTCCTATCTGGACGATGCCGCGCGTGTTGTCAATGAAGATGTTCCCGTTGAAGATGTCCTTCACGCTCCGCGAGTCCTTCGTCTCCATTCCCGCCGCTTGCAGAGCATCCCACAAGGCCTGGTCTTTCTTCTTCACGCGGCCCTGCGGAATCTTCTTGTCCTTCATCGCCTGCTTGAGCCCGTCGGGCATCGGCTCAACGGTGAAGTAGAGGCGGTTGTGCTTGTTCGGCGATTTTCCTTCCTGCGGCTCAGGGCATTTCTTCGTTACGGTCTCGCGGTACACAACGACGGGTGGCGTCGTCGTTACTTCCACACCCTTCTCCTTAACGATGCGGTTCTCGATAATCTCGAGGTGGAGCTCACCCATGCCACTGAGGAGGTGCTCGCCCGTCTCGTTATTAATCTCGACCTTGATGCTCGGGTCCTCCTTCGCGACCTGCACGAGTACGTCAATGAGCTTTGGGAGGTCGCTCGGCTTCTTCGCCTCAATCGCCTTCGTGATGACGGGGTCGAAGATATGGCTGATCTCCTCAAAGGGCTCCTGCTCGCCAACCGTGACCGTCTCACCAGGGTACGCATCCTTGAGGCCGCCGAGACCGATGATGTTCCCCGCAGGGACTGCATCGACAATCTCCTTCTTCGCGCCATTATAGATGTACACTTGCTGCGTGCGCACTTCTTTCTTCGCGCGGTTCAAGTAGACGGTGAGCCCTTTCGTCATCGTGCCGCTGAAGAGGCGTCCCGCAGCGATTTCCCCGGCTTGCGGGTCAACGACGACCTTCGTGACAACGAAGGCGAGTGGCCCGTTGGGGTCGCAGTGCAGGAGCGACTTGCCGAGAGGACTCTCGAGGTCGCCGTGCCAGATTTTCGGGATGCGGTAGCTGCTCGCCTCGATGGGGTTCGGGTGGTGGTCGACGACGGCATTGAGGAGCACCTCGTGGAGTGGCGCCTTCTTCCCGAGAGTCTTCCACGTGTCATTCTCGTAGGCGTCAATGATGTCTTTGAAGCTGATGCCTTCCTGCTGCATGTACTTGATGCTGAGCGCCCAGTTATGGAACGCGCTGCCGAAGCACACGCTGCCGTCCTGAACATTGACCTGCCACTTCTCGGCGTAAGCTTCCTCCGCGATATCCCTGATTTTCTTGTTCACTTCAGTAATGATTTTCACGAAGCGCTCCTGCATCGCCTCGGGGGTGAGCTTCAATTCCTTGATGAGGCGGTCTACTTTGTTGATGAAGAGGATTGGTTTGACGCGCTCCTTCAGGGCTTGGCGCAGCACGGTCTCTGTCTGCGGCATCATCCCCTCGACGGCGCAGGCGAGGACGACGGCCCCGTCAACGGCGCGCATCGCGCGCGTCACGTCGCCACCAAAGTCCACGTGCCCCGGCGTGTCGATGAGGTTGATAAGGAAGTCTTTCCCCTTCACGTTATGTACCATCGAGACGGCGGCGGAGTCGATCGTGATGCCGCGCTCTGCCTCGTCATCGTGGAAGTCGAGCACGCAGGCCTTGCCGGCGAGATCCTCGCTCATCATGCCCGCGCCCGCGAGCAGGTTGTCGCTCAGCGTCGTCTTGCCGTGGTCGATGTGTGCGCAGATCGCGATGTTTCTTATCTGCTCGGGTTTCCCCATGACTTCTTTGACTCTGTCAACCATCTTTGCCATTGCTCTTCACCTACTCTACGACGTGCACGTCGTGCACGGTCCTGTATGAATGGAGTTCTTCGGGCGTGAACCACACAGCAATCTCCGTTGCGGCATCCGCTGCGTTCGCTGACGCGTGGATGAGGTTCTTGATGTGCGTCCCCTTCGCGTCAGCATGCGCGAATGAGACGTGGGCGTAGTCGCCACGAATCGTGCCGGGCGCAGCCGCTTTTGGCTCCGTCGCCCCCACCATTTTCCGCACGATCTCGATTGCATGCACGCCTTCGAGGACGAACGCGAGAACAGGCCCTTCCCTGATGCCTTTGAGGAGGACGTTCCACACCTTCTCGCCGCGGCGGGGAACAATATCTTCTTCGCGGTAGTGCTGCTTTGCACGCTCTTCGTCAGCCCACACCATCTTGCAGCCGACCATCTTGAGTCCTGCGCGCTCGAAACGCGTGATGATCTCCCCCATGAAGCCGCGCTGGACCGCGTCGGGTTTCAAGAGGACGAGTGTTCGTTCAATAGTCATTGGGCTCACCTCTCCTTCGTTTCCTTCTGGGGGGTTCTCCGAGTCTTCCCTGACGCCTTCTTGGCAGGGGCTTTTTTGGCTGTCTTCTTGGCAGGAGTCTTAGCGGGTTCTCCCACAGTCTTCTTGCGGGGAGTGACTTGCTTCTTGGCGGGCGCTGCGGGTTTCGAGGACGCAGTCTCCGCAGGCGCTTTCTCATGCTGAAGCGCGGCCATGCGCGCCCGCTTCGCTGCCTGCCCATCGGCAGTCCAGAGCCGGTCGCGCGCCTTGCGCCCCAAGAGGTAGTTCTTCTGCGCCTTGCTGTTGAGGAACCAGAGTACTTTCCCGTCCTTCTTCACGTACATAATGCCGGTGCCTGGCGGGATTTCTTTGCCGCTGAATGAGCATTTGACCATTGTGCTCACCTACTTCCCGCCGCGGCCGCCCCTGTTGAGTGGCCGGGCCTCGATCTCCGTCTCCCGGAGCATGAGTATGTCACCGAGCTGGACGGGGCCTCGCACGTTCCGCCTGATGATCTTGTTCGCGTCACGCCCTTCCAGGACCTTCACGCGGACCTGGATAGCTTCGCCGCGGCTCCCCGTCCGGCCGACTATCTCTTCGACGCTCGCGGAGACCGCACTGCTGAACGTGGCGCCTCCTTTCTCTTCGGCCATTCTCATTCACCCAGGTGTTTGAGGAGTTCGGCTGCCTCGCCCGCGTCGACGACAGCGACTGCCGCGGTGCCGAGGGGGAGCCCCGCTGCCGCGCCGAGCTCTTCTTTCTTCTCGACTTCCACCGCCTTGCAGCCCTTCTCTTTCGCGAGGAGGGGGAGGTGCATGACGATCTCTTTCGGCGTCACGTCCTTCGCTATGGCGACGAGGAGCGCTTCTCCTTTCTCGAGCGCTTTCGTTACTTCATTGCATCCTTTGCGGAGCTTACCGGTCTTCTTCGCGACCTCAATGATTTCGTATACTTGTTCATCACTCATCGTTATTCCTCCAAGCCTCTTCGGCTCTTCCCTGGACGTGGAACAGAAGTTCCCTCTTCAGCCCGCAGGGCTTCATCAGTCACTGGGTGGCCGCGAGGAGCAACAGCTCATTTATAAATCTATGCTCGGATATGTGCTCGAGAGGGGTTGGAAATTGTTTTTAGCAAAGAAGCAGTGGAGCAAAATCCTTCAGTGTAGTAATTCCTCAAACATTTCAACCATAAATATATAATAAAAACTTGAAAAAAATAC
>RFKA01000093.1 GCA_003694385.1 Candidatus Woesearchaeota archaeon
CAGTAAAGGGAAACGATTTATATAGGCGTCGTGCACCCATGCAACAAAGAGCTTGTTAAAACAGTCGAGAAAAGACTTTGGGCCTGTAGCTCAGCCTGGCAGCGTCGCTACCCTGGGACGCGTGCGTTTCGCGCCAAAGGCACTCAAGCCCACAAACAATCTTTAGGAAGCCAAAGCGGTTTGTTCCGAAACAGTCGAGAAACGACTTTGGGCCTGTAGCTCAGCCTGGTTAGAGCGCCGGTCTTATATGACACCGCGCCAGCAGTTCGGTGCGGGGCTCTGGGCGAGCCGGCGGTCCGGGGTTCAACTCCCCGCAGGCCCATCGTAATCCGAACGGAGCTGCGCACGCGGGGTGGAAGTAATGCAAGCGATTGAAGAACTCCTCATGAACATTGCTCGCGGAGACATTGTCTACATGCGAGGCACGCTGCCAAGTCAACGGCAAGAACACTTCCTAGGTTACTATTGGGGCGTTGATGAGTCACCGGCGAAAGGCCGTTTCTTCGGCGAGCGAGCGGCCGGTGCACAGGTGTTCTCAATGCATAACCCTTCCGGAGAGGATCCTGCTGGAGAGGACTATGGACTCGAGCATACGCTCCCACAGTTGCGGGTCTCCCAACAACGCATCTGTTCGTGTACCCTCCGCGAGGGAACAATCATCCCTGCCTCTTCCTTTCGTGAGGTGAGCCTCGACGAGCTCGTGAGTCCTTACGAGGCACGCACCGTACGTATTGAGCTCGAAGGCGTTGATAATGCTGTTGTGGGTTTCATTTATGAAAAGACGTCTCGCGACGAATACCTTGTGACACCGTCGACGGCCCCATTCGTGGCGCCACCGCTCTTGGAGAGCGTGTCTGGCGGGGCTGCAGAGGAAGTACTGCTCGTTGTGCCAGAGGTTGAAGAGCGAGGCCATTTCCGGCCACCAATCGTCCGTGAAGTCTATCGCCTCCCCGTCAAGCGCGTCGAGGTGTTCAGTTCGGAAGTGTAATAAAGAGGTATTTCTCCCTTCGCGCTGTGGGGAGGAATACGCGTGTGGTGGTTATTGCCCTCTTCGTTCTCGTAGCGTGTGCTCCTTCATTCCAGCACACATTTTCTACTGATGAGCGCGTCCAGGTTTTCCTGACAGTGTTTCCTGACGCAAAGTATGCTGAGGCTCGTTACGATGCGAACGAAGCGGCCGCGCTGCGAGACGTTCTCGCCCGTGATTGCCCAGGCATTGCTCCTCGAGAGATGGTTCGCGCGACGTTCACGGGAGAAGGTGCAACGCTCATCGTCTACGCAGACCCGCGGACTCGAGAAATTTTCTGCACTAATTCTCAGGTGAACGAGACGGTCTTCACAGTCAAGCATGGCGACCCCGCCTCGGTTCCCGAGGGAACACTGTTCACCGTGAATGGCGAGAGCATCACCGAAGAGCAGCTCGCGAAGGCCGTCGCGCAGCTCCCCCAGAGTGTACAGGATGAACAAGAGCTTGGCGCCGTTGTAGTGCAGCTCATTAATAGCGTCTTGCTCCGTCAAGCTGCGGCGACGACTCAGGTGCCTGAAGAAGAGCTTGACGCGGCTGTGCGTCGCGTCTGGGAGGGCGCGGGGTACAAGGATGAGGAGAGCTTCCGGAAGGATTGGGAAGCGCAAGGAGAGAGTTTCACGGCTCTGCGTGCAACCGTGCTTGAGGCGCTTCGCATCCAACGGTTCCTCGAGGAGAACGGCGTCTATGAAGCCCCTGTCTCTGAAGACGAGTTGAAAGAACTGTACCTTGCAAACATTGAGCGTTTCCTCGTTGGCGAACAGGTGCGTTTCCGCCAATTGTTCATCGCGAAGAGAGACAACCGTTCAGCTGCTGAGCAGCGGATGCGCGCGGCGCTCGCTGCTATCAGGCAGGGGGGTGACTTCTGTGAGCTCGTGCGTGAGTGGAGCGATGACACCTCAAGCCGTAATCGCTGCGGCGAGTATCTCGCGCCGCGTGGCGTGATGGCACCTGATATCGAGAATGCCTTGTTCAGCCTCGCAGAGAATCAGACGACGGTGATCGAGTCCGCGAGTGGCTTCCACTTTTTCGTCGTGCTCGAGCGAAAAGATGCTGGCATCATTCCCTTCGCTGACGCGGCCCCGTTCCTGCGGGACGCGGTGAGTTCGCAGGCTGCGCAAGAACGGCTCTCACTCCTCCTCCTGAAGCTGCGCGCCAAGGCTGAAATCGTTGATTACTCTTGAGAATCTCTGTGTGGGACGCGCCGCCCACGAAAGCTAGAAATCAGAAACAACCAGGATTAGTACTAATTTAGGAAGTTTTATTTATATAATTCAGCCTATAAATATATTTATATAGTACTATTTCTATTGTGGTCACAGCAACAACCGTGCCGACGACAGGAGTTTGCAGTGAAGATAGTCGAGTACAAGAAGCAGTTTCGCATCACGCTCCCAAAAGACCTTGTGCTCGATAAGGGTTGGGGCAAGGGAACAGAACTCCGATTCGTCGAGGACGAGCACGGCAGAGTCTACCTAAAACCCATACAGCGAGGGGGTGGTCAGCAATGACGCCTCCACAATTCTCGGCCGGGGGGCAGCACCCCCCTGCGCCCCGGCGCACACGCGAAGAGATAAACAAGCTCTTCGACCAAATTGAAGCTGCGCTGGGAGAAGGAAGGATAACGCGGGACGAATACCAGTACTATCTCAAGCACGAATTCGGAGGGAAGGACCGCGCAGAACTTCTCAGGGAGCTCCAGGAAGAAGAACAGGTCGCGCACAATAAGCAGCACGTACGCTCAAAGACGCCCACGCCGATCACGCTCATCCTCATCATAGGCATCATGCTCGGGTTGCTCACCATCGGCTTCTTCGGCAACGGCATCACAGGATTCGCAACGTACAAGGAAACAAGTGTTCCGGCTGACGGGCTCACCTTCACGGGCAGCGCGAACATTACGCTCAACATCACGAACACAACGAGCTTCAGCATCAGCGGCTCGCTGTCTGGCGGAGCGGGAAGCGTCACGCTCCTCGTCGGGAGCAAGCCCTACACGCTCTGGAGTGGAGAGCCGAGCCCACCGCCATTCACGGTCACGACGCCGTATGAGAGCTATGCGCGCAATGCGAGCATCAATGCCTCGTGGGAGCCCGCGAACGAGACAAACGTGACGCTGTGGCTCACCACCCCCGCAGGTACGCGGACGCCCTTCGCGAATGGCGACCGCATCAATGTGCCAGGCGAGTACACGCTTGACGCGTTGTTCCCAACAGCCAAGGCGAGCACGACATTCATCGTGCGGAACGACACTAACTCGAGCAGGAATGCGCCTCGCGCAGCGCGCAGCGCGGTCGTGCAGTTCACCAACGCTTGCGGGGAAGCCTGCTCGCTGAACGAAACAGGGAACGAAACGCTCACGCTCGCCGTTGAGCTTGAGGACGGCGCAACGCTCACCATCACGGGTATCACCGTCACGCAGCCGCGCGCGAACACCGCACCAGTCATGACGACACCGCTGGGAGACGTGGCGCTCTCGGTCGGAGAGAGCGTGAGCATCAACCTTGACGAGCACTTCAGTGATGCCGATGGTGACGTCCTCCTTTACGACGTGTTGCACGTGCAGGGGGCAACGATGACAATCGAGGGCAGCACCCTCACCATTACGGGCAATACTGCAGGGGGAGGGACGACGAGGGTTTACGCGAGCGACGCTGAGACGCTCACCGAGAGCAACCCCTTCACCATTAATATCACGGGTAACGCGACAGACACAACGGGCGCCACAAGCCCGGCAGGCCAGAACATAACAAGCAAGAACA